>JACCYS010000029.1 GCA_013696365.1 Nocardioidaceae bacterium | reverse complement strand
GCGCAGCACCGAGGCGAACCAGGCTTCACGCTGCCCGGTCAGCCCGATGCTGTCGAACCGCTCGTCGAGCGGAGACAGATCGGACAGGGTCTCGTTGACGTCCAGCACACAGACACGTGGCCGAAGATCGCTCATCGCGGCTCCACCACGGCCGCGTCCCCGCCCCCGCGACGGTCCGGCTCGGCGACGGCGACCAACGTCCCGTTGCGCCGCAACTCGATGGCTGCCACAGCACCGATATCGGACCCGCTGGTACCCGGGTCACCGGGCGGAACGAATTCGTGCCCGAACTCGGACAGGTCTCCACCGTAAAGGTCGATGAAGTCCTGCTCGGCCACCACCGAGCCGGTGTTTCGCTGGGTCGCTCGTGGTGCTTCAACGGCCTCGACCAGGTTCATGCCGAGGTCGAGGCGGTTGAGCAGCACCTGCAGCACGGTGGTGATGATCGTGGATCCGCCTGGCGAGCCGACCGCGAGCCACGGCTCACCATCGCGCATCACGATGGTGGGAGACATCGAGCTGCGCGGCCGCTTGCCGGGTTGGATGCGGTTGGGGTCGTCAGCCTCATAAACCGTGCTGAAGTCGGTGAGCTCGTTGTTCAGCAGGAAGCCGCGCCGCGGCACGGTGATCCCGGATCCGCCGGTCTGCTCGATGGTCAGCGTGTAGGAGACCACGTCACCCCGCCTGTCGACCACGCTCAGGTGTGTGGTGGACATCCCCTCGGTGTCGGCGACAGGGGCGCGCGCACCCTGGGCTCGCTTGCACACCGAGTAGTCACCGTCCGGGGAGCCCTCCGCAACCGGTTTGGGGGCAGCCTCGTCGACGTCGATGGTGCACGCCCGCTCACCGGCGAAGCCGTCGGACAGCAACTCGCGCAGCGGGACGTTCACAAAGTCGCTGTCGCCGAGGTTGGCTGCCCGGTCGGCGAACGCCGCCGCGGTCGATTCCAGGTAGAGGTGCAGGCTGGTCACGGGGTTGCGCTTGCTGACCGGCAGCCGCTCGAGGATGTTCAGCGACTCACCAACGGTCGAGCCACCAGAGCTCGGCGGTGCCATCCCGTAGACGTCGAGCCCGAGGTAGTCGACCTTGGTGGGTCGCCGGTTCGGCGCGGTGTAGTCGCGCAGGTCGGAGCGGCGCATGAACCCCGGCGGCACCGGGAGGTCGGTGTCGGGGACGGTGCGCGGGTTGCGGACGTTGCGGACGACGTTGCGACCCAACCGCCCGCTGTACAGCCACTCGACGCCCTTGTTGCCCATCTTGCGGTACGTCCGCGCGAGGTCGGTGTTGACGAAGCGGCTGCCGACCGGTGGCGCTGCACCGTCGGTGAGGAACAGGTCGCGGCTGGCCTCGAAGGCGGCGAAGCGCTCGGCGTTCTCATCGGTCTGCAGTGCGAACGTCCGGTCGACGATGAAGCCCCTCTTGGCCAGCCGGGCCGCCGGGGTCAGCGCCCGGTCCAGGCTGAGTGAACCCCATCGGCGAAGCGCCTTGCCCCACAGCAGCGCGGTCCCGGGCACGCCCACCGAGACGCCACTGGTCACCAGATCGGGGCTGAAGGGGTACGGCTCACCGGTCTCGGGGTCGATGAAGGCATCTCGCGGCATGTCCATCGGCGCCGTCTCACGTCCGTCGATGGTGCTGACGGTGCCCTTGGAGGCGTCGTAGTGCAGCAGGAAGCCGCCGCCACCGATACCCGCGCTGTAGGGCTCAGTCACCCCCAGCGCCGCGGCCACCGCAACGGCCGCATCGGCTGCGGTCCCACCACGGCGCAGCACCCGCAGCCCGATAGCGGTGGCCTCGGGGTCCACCGAGGACACCGCGCCGCCGCGTCCGATCGCCACCGGGTCCTTCACCGGGGCTAACCGTGGATTGTCCGGATCCTCGGCGGTGAACGTGCGCGCCCGTTCACCGCTGGGTGCGGCGGCGACGAATGCGCCACCTGCCGGGACAGTGGCCACCACGAGCGCGGTGATGCCGATCGCGGCAGTTGCCAGGCGAGCGCGGCGCATAAGTCCTCCAAACGGGGCAAAGTGCACATGTCAGCACGCGTGAGACATTCCTACCGTGACGCGCCGACAAGCGCGACCCCTCGGTCCGATAAATCTGCTGCGTCGTAAGGGAGCCACTGCACCCGTTCGTCCTTGCGGAACCAGCTGTCCTGCCGCCGGGCGAAGCGCCGGGTCGCCTGCACGGTCGCCTGCCGCGCCTGCGCCTCGGTGCAGTGCCCCGCCAGAAACTGCAGCACCTGTGCGTAGCCCAGGGCTCGACTAGCGGTTCGACCACTGCGCAAGCCCGCCGCCTCCAGGCGGCGTACCTCATCGACCAGCCCGCCGTCCCACATCCGCTGCACCCGGACGTCGATGCGCTCGTCCAGGGTCGGCCTGGGCACGTCGACGCCGATCTGCACGGTCCGCTCGGTCGTCTCTATGTGGGCGTACTCGCGACGAGGCAGGTTCGCCGCAAAGGGCTTGCCGGTCAGAGTCACCACCTCCAGCGCGCGCACGATGCGCCGCCCGTTTCCCGGCAGTATCGACTCTGCAGCGACCGGGTCCACCGCGGCCAGACGCCGATGAAGCGCAACCGGGCCTCGCCCGGCCAACTCAGCTTCGAGTTCGGCGCGCAGGGCGTCGTCGGTGCCCGGGAAATCGAAGCGATCGAGCACGGCTCGTACGTACAGCGCCGAGCCACCAACCAGGATCGGGGTTGCTCCGCGGTTCCGGCAGTCGCGGATCGCCGCCCGCGCCCACGACTGGAACTCGGCGACGGCCGCCGGCTCCGTGACGTCCAGGACGTCCAGCACATGATGTGGGATGCCGCGACGCTGCTCCTGGTCGAGCTTGGCGGTGCCGATGTCCATGCCGCGGTACAGCTGCATCGAGTCGGCGTTGACGACCTCGCCACCCAGCCGCACCGCCATGGCGATGGCCAGGTCGGACTTGCCCGCGGCGGTGGGGCCGACAACCGCCACCAGCGGCGGCGATGCGTCCGCGGCGCTCATGTCGTCAGGCGGCATTGTCCGACGCTAGCTCTAGGGTTGCGTCGGTGACCGAGCAGGAGCGCTATGCCGACGGCCCGTCGACCCGGGTGCGGCTGGTGGCGGCCGCCTACGTGCTGCTGCTGCGGGAGCCTGCTGGCGCGCTCGAGGTGTTGCTGCACCTGCGACAGAACACCGGTTATCGCGACGGGCACTGGGCGCTGCCGGCCGGTCACGTCGAGGCGGGCGAGTCGGTGGTGGCGGCGGCGGTGCGGGAGGTCCGTGAGGAGACCGGTCTCGCAATCCGTGCCGAGGACCTGCTGCCGTTGACAACGGTGCACCGCACCGTGCGCGGCGGTGGGCCGATCGAGCAGCGGGCCGACATGTTCTTCGCCACCAGCGCCTGGGTCGGCGACCCGCAGGTGATGGAGCCGGTTAAGAACGCGGGCTGGCGCTGGTGGCCGTTGAGCGAGGTCGTCGCCGGACTGGACGCCCCGTGTGTGCCGCACGAGTTGGACGTGCTGCAGCGGGTCGCCGTGCATGGTCTGATGCCCGGCGCGGTGCCCGCCGTGCTGACGTCAGGCTTTTGAGTCGGCTGCCCGTCGCCTCTCCGATCCACTGCAGTGTTGTGGGGCCACCACCAGTCGCGGAGGCGCCCCGTAAGACCGCACTCGGCACAGCACGTCACTGAAACAGCGACCACCACAGCGGGGATAGCCGCACCTGACAGTCATCCAGGCCGCGAGCCCGCAAGGCGCCGGCCACTCTGAGGGCCACGCCCACCGGGTCGCCGAACAACTGCTCGGCCGTCACGACGATGACGCGCCAGCCGCCCCGCTCCATCGCTCTCGTCGATTCAGATCCCGCACCCACTGGTCAGCGCGGTCGCGATGGTGTCGGCCGTCGTACTCTACGATCAGGCGCTGGCGGGCGAAGCACAGGTCGGGGCGCGCAAGCCACCTGCCGCGTCCGTCATGCGCGGGCTGATTGGTCTCCGGCTCCGGCAGCCCGGCCAGCACCAGCAGCAAGCGCAGTCGGGTCTCCATCGGCGAATCCACGCGGGGTCTGACCAGATCGGCCGCCCGGCGCGCGAGCAGCGCTCCACGTCCGCGCCACGCGGTTGCCGCAGCGACCAGCTCGGCGGGTCGCAGCAGCCCGCGCCGCACCGTCGCATCACCGACGACCACCAGATCGACCAAGCCCAGTACCTCGGCGAGGTGCAGAAATGTCGTTGCCGGCGATGTCACCCGACGACTGTCGACAGTTGCCGTCGGCGTATCCGCCCCGACCCGATGCACGCGCAGGCCGGTGATCTCGTACTGCCGTCCGGGCCTGGGAACGCACATGTGTGTGCAGCCGCTGCCTGGGACCGGGAGTGCGTACAGCTCAGCTGCCAGGTGGTGGCTGGCCGCCGCGCTGGCTGGCAACAGCAGCCGCGCCGCGTCGAAACGCAGGCCGGCCGAGTCGAGGATGGTGTCGCAGACATACACGTCGCGGAAGATGCGGCGAAAGCGCGAGCCTCTGAGCACGTCTCTGTTCAGGCCGAGCCTGGCCGCGTCCGCGCTCCGGAAGGGATGCTGGGTCAGCACCTCGGGTATCGGGGTCGGGACGGCCATGTATGTAGAGATGGCCCATTGACGCGATCATGGCGTTCTTTTCCACAGCCTCGAACGGGCAGTCAGTGGGCGGGCATCCAACCGACTGCGGTGTTACGGGGCACCACCAGCCGCCGGGATGCCCCACAGCACCGCACTCGACCCACCGCACTCGACCCACCAGGCGAGGCTCACCGCACTCGACCCGCCGAGCGAGACTCAGGCAGGAGGCCGGCCGACCGTGGGCATGCCCAATACGACAGCACGCGATGCTGCGGGGGCGGCGGGCTGCTGCGTACGCGCCTGCCAGGCATCACCCGAACGGGTACGCCGCAGTGCGAGCAGCGGAGCATCGCTGACCAAGTGATGCGGCGCCGCGTACGTCACCTCCACCTCAACCAGGTCGCCTGGCCTCGGCGGGTCACCTACACCCGGGCTGAAGTGCACCAACCGGTTGTCCCGGGCGCGCCCGCTCAGCCGGTGGGTTGCACCGTCCTTGCGCCCCTCACCCTCGGCCACCAGCAGCTCGACCCGGCGACCGACCTGAGCGCGGTTCTCCGCCCAGGCGACCTCGTCGGCCACCGCGACAAGCCGTTCGAACCGCTCCTGCACGACCTGCTTGGGCGGCTGGTCGGACATCGACGCCGCGGGGGTGCCGGGGCGCATCGAGTACTGGAAGGTGAAGGCGCCGGCGAAGCGGGCAGCCCGCACCACGTCCAAAGTGGCCCCGAAGTCGGCCTCGGACTCCCCCGGAAAGCCGACGATGATGTCGGTGGTGATGGCGGCGTCCGGGATGGCGACGCGGACCCGATCGATGATCCCGAGGAAGCGCTCGCGCCGGTACGAGCGGCGCATCGCCCGCAGTACCGCGTCCGACCCCGACTGCAGCGGCATGTGCAGGCTCGGCATCACCGTCGGAGTCTCGGCCATGGCCTCGATCACGTCGTCGGTGAAGTCACGCGGGTGCGGAGAGGTGAAGCGCACCCGTTGGAGACCGTCGATCTCACCACAGGCCCGCAGCAGCTTGCCGAAAGCCAGCCGGTCACCGAACTCGACGCCATAGGAGTTGACGTTCTGCCCGAGCAGGGTGACCTCACTGACTCCCTCGGCGACCAGCGCCTCGATCTCGGCCAGCACGTCACCCGGGCGTCGGTCCTTTTCGGTGCCACGCAGGCTCGGCACGATGCAGAACGTGCAGCGGTTGTTGCAGCCGACGCTGATCGACACCCAGGCGGCGTACGCCGACTCGCGGCGGGTGGGCAGCGTGGAGGGGAAGACCTCGAGCGACTCGAGGATCTCGACCTGTGCCTGCTCGGCCACCCGCGCCCGCTCCAGCAGCACCGGCAATGAACCGATGTTGTGGGTGCCGAACACCACATCCACCCACGGCGCGCGCCGGATGATCTCGGCGCGGTCCTTCTGCGCCAGGCAGCCGCCGACCGCGATCTGCATGCCGGGCCGCCCGGCCTTGACCGGCGCCAGATGCCCGAGGTTGCCGTACAACTTGTTGTCGGCGTTCTCGCGCACCGCGCAGGTGTTGAACACCACCACGTCGGCAGCCTGACCGCCCTGCGCACGGGCGTAGCCGGCGGCCTCGAGCAGCCCGGACAGCCGCTCGGAGTCGTGCACGTTCATCTGGCAGCCGTACGTCTTCACCTCGTAGGTGCGCGGCCCCGTCGCCGGGTCCGTCGAAGCCTCGACTGAGGTGGTGGAAAAGGTCATAGCGCCGCCAGCCTACGGCTCACCAGCATTTCGGCCCCAGGTTGCAGTCCGGCAACGGCTCGGCCCGGCGGGTGCCCAAAGCGTTCGCGGGTCGCTAGTGTCCCCGCCATGACCGAGCCAAGCAGCGTGCCGGCCACCGAGCCGATCGTTGAGATCGACCACGTGGACAAACACTTCGGCGACCTGCACGTCCTGCAAGACATCGACCTCACGATCCACCGGGGTGAGGTCGTTGTGGTGATCGGGCCGTCGGGCTCGGGCAAGTCGACGCTGTGCCGGGCCATAAACCGCCTTGAGCCCGTGGACTCCGGCGAGATCCGCCTCGACGGCGAGACGCTGCCGGCCGAGGGCAAGGGTCTGGCCAAGCTGCGCGCCGAGGTCGGCATGGTGTTTCAGGCGTTCAACCTGTTCGCGCACAAGACCGTTCGGGAAAACGTGACGCTCGGCCCGATCAAGGTCAAGGGCGTCTCGAAGTCCGATGCCGACAAGCGGGCCATGCAGCTGCTGGAGCGGGTCGGGGTTGCCAACCAGGCCGACAAGTACCCGGCGCAGCTGTCCGGAGGTCAGCAGCAGCGGGTTGCCATCGCCCGTGCGCTCGCGATGGAGCCCAAGGTCATGCTGTTCGACGAGCCGACATCGGCGCTCGACCCGGAGATGATCTCCGAGGTGCTCGACACGATGGTCGACCTCGCCGAGGGCGGGATGACCATGGTCGTGGTCACCCACGAGATGGGTTTCGCGCGCACGG
>JACCYS010000001.1 GCA_013696365.1 Nocardioidaceae bacterium | reverse complement strand
GCGGCCATGTCGGCATCCCCGTGCCCGGCGTCGACCGCCCGCCGCAGGATGGCGGCCACGGCATCGGCACCCCCCAACTGCCCTCCTGCCTGTGCCACGGCTGCTCGCACCAGCTCGGCGTCTTTGGCGCTCAGCAAGCCGAGCAGCCAGGTGTTCAGCACCAGCTTGAGACTGCTGGCGGTGCCCACGGTGTCGAACCAGGTGACGCTCGAGCCCACAGCGTCCAGCGCGGGGGCACATCGGGGTCGAACAGCTGCCGGCCCGGCCGCCAGCACGGCGAGCTCGCCGGCCAGCGGCTCTGCCTTCGCGGCAGTGCGGTTCCAATAGTCACCTGGTGCCCGGCAGCGCGCACGTTGCGCGCCATCGGCGCTCCCATCACCCCAGCGCCGAGCCACCCCACCCGCAAAGCTTGCTTCATCAAGCAAGCCTCGCGTCTGACTTGCGACGATGCAATCCGCGTGCCGGGGCGGACTGTCGGTGCGGGCCGACGACAATGACAGTCATGGCCCGCCGCACCACGCCCCCCGCCCCGGACGATTTCGAGGAGCACATCGTCGACATCGATGTCGGCGAGGAGATGCGCTCCAGCTTCCTCGAGTACGCCTACTCGGTCATCTACTCGCGTGCGCTGCCGGACGCCCGGGATGGCCTCAAGCCCGTACAGCGGCGGATCCTGCACACGATGAACGAGCTCAACCTGCGGCCTGACCGTGGTCACGTCAAGAGCGCACGCGTCGTCGGCGAGGTGATGGGCAGGCTGCACCCGCACGGCGACGGCGCGATCTACGACGCGCTGGTGCGCATGGCGCAGCCGTGGTCGATGCGACTACCGCTGGTCGACGGTCACGGCAACTTCGGCAGCAGCGACTCCGGCCCAGCAGCGATGCGGTACACCGAGTGCCGGATGGCACCGGCGGCGGTCGCCATCACCGCCTCCATCGACGAGGACACCGTCGACTTCAAGCCCAACTACGACAGCCGCGAGACCGAGCCGATCGTGCTGCCCGCCGCGATTCCCAACCTGCTCGTCAACGGGGCGGCCGGCATCGCTGTCGGGATGGCCACCAACATGGCGCCGCACAACCTGGTTGAGGTGGTGGCAGCGCTGCGGCACCTGATCAGCCATCCGCGGGCCAACCTGGACGCCATCATGCGATTTGTCCCCGGCCCGGACCTGCCCACGGGCGGCAAGATCATCGGTCTCGGCGGCGTGCGTGCGGCCTACGACACCGGCCGGGGAACGTTCAAGATGCGCGCCACCGCACGGATCGAGCCGGCCCCGTCCCGCCGCAAGGCCATCGTGGTGAGCGAACTGCCGTACGGCGTTGGCCCGGAGCGCGTGATCGAGCGGATCAAGACGCTGGTGCTGGGCAAGAAACTGCCGGGCATAGCCGCCGTCAACGACTACTCCGACCTCAACGACCCGCTCCGGCTGGTCATTGAGGTCAAGAACGGCTTCAACCCCGATGCGGTGCTCGAGCAGCTGTTCCGGCTGACACCCATGGAGGACTCGTTCGGCATCAACGCGGTGACGCTGGTGGACGGACAGCCACGCACGCTGGGTCTGCTGCAGCTGCTGCAGGTCTACCTCGACCACCGCCGCGACGTCCTGCGGCGGCGCAGCACCTATCGCCGCCGCAAGGCCGCTGACCGGCTGCACCTGGTCGAGGGGCTGCTGTTGGCCATTCTTGACATCGACGAGGTCATCCAACTGATCCGCAGCAGCGATGACGCCAACCAGGCACGCGAGCGGCTGATCAGTGTCTTCGACCTGTCCGACCTTCAGGCCGCGCACATCCTCGACCTGCCACTGCGCCGGCTGACGAAGTTCTCCCGGCTCGACCTGGACCGCGAGCAGGCCGAGCTGCAGGCGACGATCTCCGAGCTGGACGCGATCCTCACCGATGCGCAGCTGCTCGACCAGGCGGTGACCACCGAGCTGGCCGAGGTGGCCAAGCAGTTCGGCACCCCGCGGCGCACCATCCTGCTCGAGTCGGCCGGCCAGTCCGCCCACGCCAGCGCCCCGCTCGAGGTCAGCGACGACCCGTGCTTCGTGCTGCTCGGGGCGACCGGTCTGCTCGCCCGCACCACCACCGACAGCGAGCTCGGCTCCGGTGGTGACCGCAACCGGCATGACGCGGTGCTGTCGGTCGTACGTGCCACCGCACGCAGCCAGGTCGGAGCGCTCACAAGCAGCGGGCGGATGCACCGCCTCGACGTGCTCGACCTGCCGACGCTGCCCGGCACCGCGCACGCGCCACACCTGCAGGGCGGAGCTCCGGTCAGCGAGTTCCTGGGCCTGGCCGGCGACGAGCGCGTGCTGTGCTTGGTCGGTCTCGACGAGCCGGTCGGACCGGTGCTCGGCACCACCCGCGGCGTGGTGAAACGCATCGTCCCCGATCACCCCGCGGGCAAGGACGTCTGGGACGTCATCCGCCTGGACGAGGGCGACCGCGTGGTCGGCGCGGCCCAGCTGAACACCGAGGAGGTCGACCACACCGCTCTGGTCTTCGTCACCGCGGATGCCCAGCTGCTGCATTTCCCGGCCACAGCGGTACGACCGCAGGGTCGCGCCGCGGGCGGGGTCGCCGGGATCCGGTTGGCGGCCGGTGTCGAGGTTGTCCATTTCGGCGCAGTGCCTGACTCCTCTGGTGCCGTGCTGGTGACCGTGGCCGGTGCGGTCAGCGCCCTGCCCGGCACCGAGGTCGGTGCGGTGAAGGTCACGCGCTTCTCGGCCTATCCGGCCAAGGGCCGAGCCACCGGCGGCGTCCGCTGCCACCGTCTGCGCTCCGATGCGGATCACCTGCTGCTTGCCTGGGTGGGTGCCGGTCCCCCGCTCGCCACGGCCAGCAGTGGCGGCCCGATCGACCTGCCGCCGGCGGACGACCGCCGGGACGGCTCCGGAGCGGCAGTGGAGCAGCCGATCAGCGCCGTCGCTGCGCCGGTCAGCAGTCAGCTTCCTGCTGGGTCCGGTTGAGCACGGCCGGGCGGTGGGACCCGCGCATGAGACGCTAATGGGGTGCCATTGAGTCGCCCCGCCCGCCTGCTGACTGTGTCCGGGTTAGCGCTGCTGCTGGTGACCGGCGGGTGCTCTGGGGGCTCCGCGGATGCGCCACCGGAGCGCGATATCTCGGCCCGGCTGGAGTCGGCACGCTCCCGCCTCGATGACGCGGCCAGCCTGAAGATCCGCCTGGTGTCGGACGATCTGCCTGACGGCACCGTCGGCCTGGTAGAGGCCGACGGTTTCGGCAACCACGATCCTGCCTTTGAAGGTGTCGTCACCATTGTCGGCGCCGGCCTCGGTCAAGTCGACGCCGACGTGGTCTCGGTCAAAGGCGACGTGGAGGCAAAAGTCGGCTTCGTGCCCAGGTTCACGCCTGTCGACCCAGCCGATCTCGGTGCGCCCGACCCGGCGGCGCTGCTGTCGGCCGACAACGGTGTGTCCTCGTGGCTGACGCAGTCCGATCAGCTCACGGTTGGCGAGGACAGCCGTGACGGTGAGACGATCCTCACCAGCATCAGAGGCGAACTGCCCGGCGCGGTGGTACAGCAGCTGATTCCCACGGCAGACGAGACCGCGGCCTTCGACGTCGTCTACCGCCTCGACGACGACGACGCTCTGCGTGACGCCGCGATCACCGGACCGTTCT
>JACCYS010000353.1 GCA_013696365.1 Nocardioidaceae bacterium | reverse complement strand
TGTGGGGTCGGGTGTTGGCGGCGCCGATCCTGATCTCGTGCATGACCGGCGGCGTGACCGAGGCCGGGCGGGTCAACCGTGCGCTGGCCATGGCGGGGCAGGAGCACGGGGTGGCGGTCGGGCTCGGGTCCGCAAGAGCGGTGCTGGAGGGCGGCTCGCCCGACAGCTTTGCGGTGCGCGAGGTCGCCCCTGACGTGCTCCTGCTGGCCAACCTGGGCGTGGTACAGCTGCACCAGTACGGGCCGGCGGCATGCCGCAGGCTGGTGGCGGTGTGCCAGGCCGATGCGCTGGTGCTGCACTGCAACGCGGTGCAGGAGGCGGTGCAGCCGGGCGGTGACACAGCATTCGCTGGCTTGCTGAGACGGATCGCGACCCTGTGCAAGGCGCTGGACGTCCCCGTGGTGGTCAAAGAGGTCGGTTTCGGGTTGTCGGGGCAGGACGTGACCCGACTGGCCGAGGTTGGTGTGGCCGGCGTCGACGTTGCGGGTGCGGGTGGCACCAACTGGGCGCAGGTCGAGGGCCGCAGAGACACGCACGCGGGGGCCGTCGCGGCGGCGTTCGCCGACTGGGGTCTGCCGACCGCCGAGGCGGTGCGAGAGGCTCGGCAAGTCTTGGATGACGTGGAGGCGCGCGACGTCGTGCTGATTGGTTCGGGCGGGCTGCGCCATGGAGTCGATGCGCTCAAGGTCTGCTGCCTTGGCGCGGACCTGGCGGCGATGGCACGGGGCCTGCTGTCGGCGGCGGCGCAAGGCCCCGAGGCCGCCATCCAGGCGGTGGGAATCCTGTGTGAGCAGCTGCGGGTCGCGGCGTGGGCGGCTGGCGCCGGCGGCGTCGCCGACCTGGGGCCGGCACTGCTGTCCTCGTCTCCACGCAAGTAGCGAAGCGGCAGTGAGCCTAGTCGCGCGACGAGTCCATGCGCCTGCCCCACCACACCCACCACATCAGGCCCTGGCTGATCATGGCGAAGCCGAACAGCAGGTCTTCCAGCGGCATGCCGCTGGCCCGGAAGATCGCCAAGGGTGGGCACCCCAGCCGCAGCCCGCTGAACTGTGCCTCGGCGTAGGTCACCACCGGCCTGCAGGTGAGCCATCCGTCCACCAGTACCTGGAAGAACCCGACGATGACCATCGCGATCCAGAAGCGGCGGTCGCTGAACACCCCGGTGCGCAGCAGTCGCTCGAGGCCGAGCGTCAACGCGAGCGCGATGACGCAGAACAGGGTGTAGCCCAATGTCATCGGTCGCGCCGCCGCCGTCGCCACCAGTTCCTGTGTCGTGCGCCGGCGTCATCCAAGGTCACGCGGACGGCCTCGTAGGCCATGATCCCGCATAGCGGCACCACCAGGAAGAACAGGTACTCCTCGACAGGCAGGCCAAGCAACCGCAGGCCGGTGACGCTGGACGGCTGGTAGTCCCAGTGACCCAGTCGGGCGCCGAGCAGGTCCCATCCCACGAATACCAAGCCCACACAGCCCAGGGCGCGAGCCAGACGCCCCAGTTCTCGGTAGACACGGACGCCCAGCAGCAGCTCCAGCGGGGCGGTGATGAGCAGGCACAGCACGAGTAGCGCGATGTATTCCAAGTGACCCATAGGGTGAGTCTGCCATTCACCTCACTCAGGCAGCAGTCGTTAGGATATTACAAAGAGTGGCCTCGACATTGCACATAGTGTTTCGGTTGGGGCATGATTGTGTTACACCACGAGTGCGACAAGAGGCCGACCGGTTTCCCGGCAGTGGTGCTGGGTGCGACCTGTGGCCTCAGCCAGCGAAGCGAAGTCGCCCCGCCACGTCAAGGAAGCCGGGGAGGATTACAGAATGACGTCTGAGATCACTGTGTGTGATCGGATAGACGCGCTAGGTATGCCGTCCGTTGTGACTGCGATTCGAACGCATTCCGCGGACATCCGGTTGGGCCCCCTGAGATGTTCTCCAGCCATACGCACGCGAACCGTTGCTTGCACCCGCTCAAGCCCCAACCGAGAAGAAAGGCATTACCCATGAAGAAGCTGTCACCTCGTCTGTACGCCGCACTGACCACCGTGTCCGTGCTAATGAGTGCTGGCGGAGCCACCAAGTCGGGTTGGTAGTCGCTGGTTGGTTCGGTCTGTGTGGAGTGGAAGGAGGAAGCCGTGAAGTTGACCAAGTCGGGCTGGTAGTCGACCGTAGTGTGTGTTCCGCAGAGGGGAAGCGCAAGAAGGCCGCGGAGCTTCGCCCGCTTCCTGCAGGCACCGGGGGCGGCCCGTTTGGCGCTGGTAGCAACCGACAACATTGGCGTAGACGAGCGCCCACTCGGCTCGGCACTGTAGGCTGCACTGCCTCGGAGTAGTCCGCCCCAAACCCCCCGCGTGGGTGCCGAGGGACTCGCACCCCCGCTGCGTCCGGCTGTTGACGCTGGTAATACCTGAGCATTCTGTCACGATAGCCAAGACGTGACCAGTCCCCCCGCTGCAGCAACGCCGCCTCCCCCGCCTCCCGCCGTGGCGGCCACCCGGGCGTACGTACTGCTGCTCGTGTCGGGGGTGTTGCTGCTCGCACCCACCGGTCTCGCCATGGCCGCCGGACGCGCCACGGAGGCGCTCCTCTGGGTGATCTTCCTGGCCGCGGTGAACCTTGTCGCTATCCCGATCCTGCCGCGCGTCGATGTCGAGGCGAGCCTTGGTAGTCCAGTAACCATCGCTTCCGCTGTGCTCTTCGATCCCGCCCTGGCGGCGTTGTTGAATGTCGTCGGCTTCACAAACGAGCGGGAGTTTAAGCATGGGACTTCGGTGTGGGCGATTCTCTTCAACCGCTCGCAGAATGGACTGGCGGCTGCAGCCGCCTCATGGTGTGCAGCCCTTCAACCCTGGGAGCAACCCTGGGGACTGATTGCGGGTACTGCGATCGCGGCAGTCGTCTACAACACGATCAACACGGTCGCTGTCGGAGTTTGGGTCAACCTACGTGGGCGGGCGGGCTTACGCGGGGCGACCCGCGCCGTTTCCAACCCGTTCCCTCGCTTCGCCGTTGACTACGGCCTGGTGGCCCTTCTGGCCGTCGCGATCGTGCTGTTCTACGTCGAGGTCGCTCCATGGGCAGTGGTATTGCTTATCGCCCCTGGCTATCTGGGTTACAGCGCCATGCGGTCCGCTCGCGTAGCGCAGGATCGTGCCGAGGAGCTGGCGGAGCGCGTTCGAGACCTGGAAACCCTCAACGCGTTGAGCGTCCAGCTGCTGTCCGCTCGGCGTGCGCAGGACGTAACGGCCATCGCCAGCGGAGGCCTCGGGCGCGCGTTGGAGACTCAGGACGTCGAGGTGTCAGTAGAGGGCAAGCTCTCGGCAGACTTGATGGTCATCAAGGTGCCCGGTGCGGAACCAGCTGCCATCGGCGTGCCGACCGATCTTCCGCATCGCTCGCTGGCCGTGGTGGAGGCCGCTGCGGCGCTGCTGGGCATGGCGCTGCAACGCTTGGAGTTGGAGTCCGAGGTGGCTGCTGGCCAGCGCGCCCGCGTGGCGCTGTCAGGCCAGATCCTGGAGGAGGGGACGCGCGAGCGCAGCCGTATCGGCCTGGAGATCCATGACGAGGTCCTGCCCTATCTGGCTGCGGCCGAGATCCAAGCCGACAACGTGCGTTCTGCCCTCAACGGTGGTGACCCCGACCGCGCGGGCCGGTTGGTGAACGCTACCCGTGATGCCGTGGCGGGAGGCGTGGTGCGGCTGCGGGAGGTGCTCGAGGCCCTCCGCCGGCAGGTAGTGGTTCCCGGCGGTCTGTGCCAGGGGCTGTCGGAGACCTTGCACGAACTGCGACTGACTACGGGTATCGAGCACAAGCTCGTGACGCCCGAGCCGATGCCCCCGTTGCCGCTGGCCGTGGAGATCATCGTCCTTGAGCTGGTGCGGGGATGCCTGACCAATGTGTCCCGACATGCCCAGGCAAGCGGTATCGAAGTACGCATCGAGATCAAACCAGACGTTCTGGTAGCAACGGTGTGCGACAATGGGCGCGGCTTCGACCCCGCCAGCGTGCCGGTGGGGCACCACGGCCTGCAACTGATGGCGCAACGTCTTGAACTCGCGCGCGGTAGGTTCGCCGTTGACAGCGCGCAGGGGGCAGGGACGCGTGTGCTCATGGAGGTACCACTGTGAGTGACCTATCCACCGCCCAGGAGGCGACCTCCGACAGCGAGCGGCGGGTGATCCGCGTGATCATCGCCGAGGATCACGGTGTCGTGGCCGACGGCGTGGCCACGATGCTGTCGTTCGAGGACGACATGGAGGTCATCGCCATCGTCACCTCCGGCGAGGATCTCATCGAAAGGACGACACAGGACGTTCCCGACGTCGCGCTGGTAGACGTCAACCTCATCGGCATGGACGGTCTCACGGCGGTCCGCGAGATCGGTGCCAAGGGCCTGCCCACCCGCACCATGGCGTTGACCATGTTCACCGACCACGACACCGTGACACGCGCCGTGGCGGCCGGGGTAGCCGGGTACCTGCCCAAGAACGTGCGGCGTGAAGAGTTGGTGCAGGCAGTTCGCGCTGTCGCGGCCGGCAAGGGCTTCCTGCACCCCGACGTCACTCGGCCGTTCCTTGAGCGCGTGGGCCCGCTGGCGATG
This sequence comes from Nocardioidaceae bacterium, assembly GCA_013696365.1. Taxonomy (GTDB): domain Bacteria; phylum Actinomycetota; class Actinomycetes; order Propionibacteriales; family Nocardioidaceae; genus JACCVL01. The sequence goes on along the minus strand of JACCYS010000353.1, from coordinate 154 downwards.
CACGCCGGACTGCAGCCCCTGTCACGCCGCGAACAAGAAGTGCTCGAGGAGCTGGCTACGGGCAAGTCGACCCACGAGATCGCCGAGAGCCTCGGCTTGGGTGACGAAACCGTCAAGAGCCACCTGTCACGGATCTATCACAAACTCAAGGCCA
>JACCYS010000313.1 GCA_013696365.1 Nocardioidaceae bacterium | reverse complement strand
AGATGCGCGGTGCTGGGACATCCGATCGCGCACTCGCTGTCACCGGTGCTGCACCGAGCCGCCTATGCGGCGCTCGGGCTCGACTGGACGTTCAACCGCGTCGACGTGACCGAGGAGCAGTTGGCCGGGTGGGTGCAACGGACCGGGCGGGAGTGGCGCGGTCTGGCGCTGACCATGCCGCTCAAGCGTGCGGTGATGCCGCTGCTGGACACCGCCGACGACCGGGTGCAGCTGCTGGGGGCCGCGAACACGATGCTGTGGAACGACGACGGCACGCGGCACGGGGCAAACACCGACGTATCTGGTCTGATGGCTGCCCTGACAGCCGCTGGGCCGTTGCCCGCTGTGGAGGATGCGCAGGTTGATGTGCTGGGTGGCGGAGCGACTGCGTCCGCAGCGATACTCGCGCTCGCCGAGCTCGGCCACAGCTCGATCACGCTCCGGGTGCGAGATGCTGGTCGCGCCGAGCAGTCCCGCAGGCTCGCTGCCGCCTGCGGGATCGCTCTGCAGGTCTGCGCACTGGATGCCAGCTGGACGCGGCCGAGCGATGTCCTGGTGAGCACCGTGCCGTCGACGGTGGCCACGGCTGTGGTCCCCGACAGTGCCTGGCCACGGCCTGACCAGCAGCCACCAGCGGTCGTCATCGACGTCACCTACGACCCGTGGCCGTCACCGCTGTTGCTGCGGGCCGCCGCAAACGGTGCATGCACGGTCACCGGCATCGACCTGCTGGTGCACCAGGCGGCAGGTCAGCTGTTTGCGATGACCGGTTGTACGGTGCCCATCGCTGTGCTTCGCGATGCCGCGGAGTCGGCGTTGGGCTGACGCAATGCCGGTACTTCCGTCGGTGGATGCCATTAGTCTCCGCCGGTGATACCGGAGTCGTTGGTCGCCGCGCTCGTCTGCGGCGCGACCGCGGCGGCCGGCGGAGTGCAGGTGCCCCGGCTGGTATCACGGCTGCCCGAACCCACCCCCACCGACACCGGCAAGACCCCCTACGCCGAGCTTGCCGAGCGCCCCCGTCTGGGCTGGGCCTGCGCCATCATCGCGGGCGGTCTCGCAGCGGCTATGGGGGCCAGCAGAGGCTTGAGCGCCGACTTGCCGGTGTGGGTCTTCCTGGCAGTGCTGGGGGTCACGCTGGGTTTCGTGGATTGGCGCACCCAACTGCTGCCCGCACGACTGGTCGCGCCGGCATACGTGGTCGTCGGCGGGCTGCTGAGCGCTGCCTCGGCGATCACCTGGTCGGACGGGGGGCGGGAGGCCCTGATCCGGGCCGGCATCAGCTGGGGGGTGGTCTTCGGTGTCTACTTCGTGTTGTGGTTCGTGCACCCCCGTGGCTTGGGCTATGGAGACGTCCGGCTGTCCGGCGTGCTCGGCATGGCGTTGGGTTGGCTCGGCTCCGAGGCGGTGGTGGTGGGCACCTACGCCGCCTTCCTGCTGGGTGCTGTGCTGGGCGGGCTGCTGGCGCTGGCCAGGGTTGTGGACCGCAAGGGCTATCCCTTCGGCCCGTTCATGCTGGTCGGCGCATTCTTCGGCGTACTGCACGCCGGTGGTGACCTGGTCTTCTGGCGCTGATCCGTGGGGGCGACGACGGCGTCCAGGCAGCCGCCGGCGCCGGGTCTGCGCGTGACAGACTTGGCCGCATGCTGCGTTGGCTGACCGCCGGTGAGTCACACGGACCTGCTCTGGTAGCGATTCTCGAGGGGGCCCCTGCCGGCATCCCGGTGACCACCGAGGCCGTCGCTGCAGCACTTGCCCGGCGCCGGCTTGGCCACGGCCGGGGCGCTCGGATGAGCTTCGAGGCCGACCAGCTCGACATTCTCGGTGGCGTCCGGCACGGCAGCACCCTCGGCGGCCCGGTGGCGATGCGCATCGGCAACTCCGAGTGGCCCAAGTGGGAGCAGGTGATGGCCGCGGATCCGGTGGATCCCGACACCCTCGCCGGCCTGGCCCGCAATGCGCCGCTCACCCGGCCGCGACCCGGTCACGCCGACCTGGTGGGCATGCAGAAGTACGGTTTCGACGAGGCTCGTCCCATCTTGGAGCGTGCCAGCGCGCGCGAGACTGCCGCGAGGGTTGCGCTCAGTCAGGTCGCCGCCAGCCTGCTCGACGTGGTCTGCGGCGCCCGGGTGCTCAGCCACGTCGTGCGCATCGGCACGGTCACCGTGCCGGACGGCACCGTCCCGGGTCCCGACGACCTGTCGCTGATCGACGCCGATCCGGTTCGCTGCGCCGATCCGGACGCCGCGGCGGCGATGCTGGCCGAGATTGACGCTGCCCGTAAGGACGGTGACACCCTCGGGGGTGTCGTCGAGGTGGTGGTGCACCACCTGCCGCCCGGCCTGGGAAGCCACGTGCACGGTGATCGCCGGCTGGACGCCCGGCTAGCCGGTGCGCTGATGGGCATCCAAGCCATCAAGGGCGTCGAGGTCGGCGACGGGTTTGCCCTGGCCGGCAGTCGCGGCTCGCTCGCCCATGACGAGATGGCACCCGCGGAGTCCGGCGGCGTGCAGCGGTTGTCCGGTCACTCCGGCGGAACCGAGGGCGGCATGTCCACCGGTGAGGTGTTGCGGGTGCGGGCAGCGATGAAGCCGATCTCGACGGTGCCGCGGGCGTTGCGCACGGTCGACATGGCGACCGGCGCCGCCGCCACCGCCAACAACCAGCGTTCCGACGTGTGTGCGGTGCCGGCTGCTGGGGTGGTCGCCGAGGCGATGGTGACGCTGGTGCTGGCCGACGCCCTGCTGGAAAAGTTCGGCGGCGACTCGGTCACCGAGACCCGGCGCAACCACGACGCCTACCTGGCTGGCCTGTGAGTTCCCGGTGAACCTCCCCGTCCGACCAGTGGTGGTGCTGGTGGGTGCTCCCGGTGCGGGCAAGACCAGCGTGGCGCACCGACTGGCAGAGCTGCTCGGGACCACCGCCCGGGACACCGACGCCGACATCGAGGGCTCGGCCGGCAGCAGTGTCTCCGAGATATTCGTCGATCACGGCGAG
>JACCYS010000259.1 GCA_013696365.1 Nocardioidaceae bacterium | reverse complement strand
CCCGCGACCTGGCCGACAACGCCAGCCCCGCCGGCACCTCGGCCGCCGCGAACGCACTGCTCGGCTTCGCATCGGTCACCGGCTCGGCGCGACACCGGCTCGCAGCTGAACGGGCGGTGGCATCGGCTGCCGGGTTGGCCCGGCAGGCACCCCGGTTCGCTGGGTGGCGCCTGGCCGTTGCTGAAGCCCTGCTCGCTGGCCCGGTCCAGGTGGCGGTTGTCGGTGCCGACGACGATCCGGCACGGCATGCCTTGCATCGCGCGGCCCTCGCCTCGCCGTCGCCGGGTGCGGTGGTGGTGGCCGGCACGGCCACAGACAATGACGCTGACGTCCCGTCGACCTCAGCGGTCCCGTTGTTGGAGGGCCGAGGCTTGGTGCAAGGGCGACCCGCCGCCTACGCATGCCGGGGGTTCGTCTGCCAGCGGCCGGTGACCGATCCGAACCATCTCGCGTCCATGATGAAGTGACGACGAGGTGATGATCGATGCCGGCGAGGGGAAGCCGCGGCCAGCTTGTCGCCCATCGCGGGCCCGCGATGTGGCAGTTGGCTTGGCTGCTCACCGGTACCGAGACAGCCGCTGACCTGCTGCTCGAAGAGTGCCTGGTGCGGGTGCTGCTGCGTCGCCGGCAGAGCGAGGACGGCGGGAACGATGCTGAGGCAGTGGTCCGGCATCAATTGGTCGCGACCTACCTCGCTGGGCACCACGACGAGCCTGGACCGACCCCACTCACCGCCGACGATCCAGCAGCCAACGAGCCGGACGTGCTCGGCCGGGACTCCGACGCTGTTGAGGATCTGCGCCGGCAGGTGTTGGTCATGCTGGCGGCGCTTCCTGCTCGACATCGCTGTGCGCTGGTGCTGCAGCACAGTCTCGATGTGGCCGAGTGGCAGGCAGCCGACGCACTCGAGATGTCGACGGCACAACTCGCCGAGACGGTTGCCGACGCAGCCGAGATGGCTGGACGGGCGACGATGCATGCACCGACGCTGCTCGGCCGCCTGCACCAGGTGGTGCCGCAACCGGTCGGTGAATCCGCCCGGATGCGGCGGGTCCATGACCGCGTCTCCCGCACCCGTAACCGTCGGTCGCTGGTGTATGTGTCGCTCAGCGCGGCGCTGATCGCCTTGGTCGTCGTCCCCATAGCCCTGAGTGATCCAGCGCCGAGCCCAGGTCAGGAGGCCAGCGAGCCAGCAACGCTGCCGCTTGCGCAGCGGCTGGTAGACCCGCTACGGATCCCCGACAGCTGCGCCGACGTCGCGGACGTCCCTGAGCCGCCCGGATACCGTTACGAGCTGTTCGGCGCCGATGCGGTGTGGTTACGGTTTTGTCCCGCCGACGATGCCGGAGGCGCGTTGGCCGCGCTTGCCTTTGCGCCGGACGACACCGTGGTCGACCAAGAGGTGGACCGGCTGGTGGACGGCTGGGCGCTGGGTGGACCAGGGCCAGCGGCCTGTCATCCCACCGCGGGCATCCGGGATGGGCTGGTGCGGGCTCAGGTCGGCACTCTGGACGGGTCATTGCACATCGTTGACATGCGCGTGGGCTGTGCGCGCAGCGTGACGGTCGATGGCCGGGCCGGAGCCGTCGAAAGCCGGACCGCGTTTACCGAGGCGGTGAGCCTGCTCGGCAGCGAAAGACTGGCGGAGGTGGCAGAGACAGGCGTGGTGCCACCGCAGGCCCTGTTCTGTCCAACCGACCCGGCCCGGCTGCTCGGGCTGAAACGCACCACGATCTCGGACTACCCCAAGGTGCGTGGCCTGTCGATGCCGTTGCCGGCGACATCAGCACTGGTGTGTCACTACCCTGCGGACTCAGCTGCCGGCGCTCGCGCCGACAGCCCGCGCGGACGCTTGCTGGACGCCCCCGCAGCCGAGTCGTTGCGCGCTGCCTACCTGTCCCGATCGAGCCAGCCACCCGACCGCGACTGTCAGTCCGCCGACGGCGACCGATTCGGAGCGGTGTTGTCCGACGCCACTGGCTCACGGCGCACCTTCATGGCCCGACTTGGCGGGTGCGGCTCGGTGCGCGGTCCGCTCGGAGCCGAGGGTCCGGCGGGGGCCTGGTTGGCCGAGTTGCTCTCCCAGAGCACGGCAGACGAGTAGGCGCTCCTGGAGGAGTCGCTACGACACTTGATGCGCGTGTGGAGTCGTGTAATCATAATTACATGACAACAGATGAAGAGCTTCGCGGCTGGCTGACCGGCCGCCTGCAGACCGACTGGTTCACCGACCCGGTGCAGATCAGCAAGGACCGCGACGAGATCCAGGTGATCGGTCGCGTCGCCGCCCCGGATGTTGCCGATGATGCTTCGGCCGATGAGCGGCGAGCCGCCGAGCAGGGCCGGATCAGATCCTTCCGCGAGTCGAGCCGGGACCGGCGCATCGAGATCGCGCGCGAACTGGAGAGCCGCACTGTCCGCAAGGTGGCATGGGGTGTCGAGTGCGGCGGGTCGAGGCAGATCTTCAGCTCGCTGGCTGCCCCGGTGATGACTCGGCTGCGGCAGCGTGAGCGGCTTGTGCTGGACACGTTGGTCGACTCTGGGGTGGCCCGTTCGCGCTCAGACGCGCTGGGGTGGTGTGTCCGTCTGGTGCAGACCAACGCCGAGAGCTGGCTCGCTGATCTGCGCACAGCGATGGAGCAGGTGGAGCAGGTCCGGGCGCAGGGCCCAACTGGCGCACCGTCTCAACGCAACGAGTAGGTCGCCAGCGACACCCCGACGTAGTGCGCGGCGAATGCCACGATCGTCAGGGAGTGGAACACCTCGTGAAAGCCGAACCATTGCGGTGAGGGGTCGGGCCGCTTGAAGCCGTAGACGAGACCGCCCAGCGAGTACAACGCTCCGCCGACGATCATCAGCACGAGCACCGGGACCTGAGCGCTGGCCGCGAACTCGTCCAGCCAGAAGACCGCCGCCCAGCCCAGCGCCAAGTAGACCGACAGGTACAACCAGCGCGGACCACCCGCCCACAACACCTTGATCGCGACCCCGAGCAATGCGCCTCCCCAGACGATGGTCAGCAGCACGCGCGCGTCCGCAGCCGGAAGCAGCAGCAACGCGAAGGGCGTATAGCTGCCGGCGATGAGCAAGAAGATGTTCGCGTGGTCGAAGCGTTGCAGCAACAGGTGAGTCCGCTCGCTCCAGGTGCGTGTGTGATAAAGCGCGCTGACGGTGAAGAGCAACACCGCCGCAACCATGAAGACCGCGGAGCCGACGCGGGACGCGACGCTTGGGGACAACACGATGAGCACCACGCCGGCAGCGACCGCCAGCGGGACACTACCCAGGTGCAGCCAGCCCCGCAGCAGTGGCTTGATCTCGCCGACGACATCCTCGACGCCGGCACGTACGGTGTTAACGACCTCGGCCGAGCTGTGTCGCAGACGGTCGGCCGGGGGCATGGCCTCAGCCTAGGAGCGACCGGCCGGAAAGGCACGATCCGGCCGGTCAGCGCGATGCCATTCCCGCCGAGAGACTGCTCGGCGGTCTATCCTGAGCCGCACCCGGCCGACGAGGGGAGCCCAGGTGGCGCGCGGCAATGTTCGACGGACCGTTCGTGAGGTCGTCTACGCAGCCTACGAGCGCCGGCTGATGCGAAGGCTCGATCCCAGCCAGGCTCCGCACCATGTCGGTGTGATGATCGACGGCAACCGGCGCTGGGCCAGGGCCTTCGGCGCAGAAAGCGCAGACGGTCACCGGGCGGGAGCCGATCGCTTACTGGAGTTCTTGGGCTGGTGTGACGACGCCGGGGTGCAGATCGTCACCGTGTATCTGCTGTCGACCGACAACCTGCAGCGTCCGGAACGCGAGCTCGCACCGCTGATCGAGATCATCGAGAACGTGACCAGCAGGATCTGTGAGACCGGTCGGTGGCAGGTGCGGCCGATCGGTGCGCTGGACCTGCTGCCTGCCGCGACCACCCGGCATCTGAAGGAGGCTGCCGAGACCACACGCGCCACCGAGGGCACGACGGTCAACCTCGCTGTCGGGTACGGCGGTCGTCAGGAGTTGGCCGATGCGGTCCGAGCGCTGCTGCAGCAGCACGCGGGCCGCGGCACTTCCATCGAGGAACTCGCGGACGTGCTTGACGTGGAACACATTGCCGAGCATCTGTACACGGCGGGGCAGCCTGATCCAGACCTGGTGATCCGCACCTCCGGCGAGCAGCGGCTGTCGGGTTTTCTGCTGTGGCAGAGCGCCAACAGCGAGTTCTTCTTTTGCGACGTCCTGTGGCCGGACTTCCGGCGCATCGACCTGTTGCGGGCCCTGCGCTCCTACGCCGCCCGCGAACGCCGCTTCGGCGCCTGAGGGCACGGACGCTGTCTGCACGTCGTTCACCCTGCGGGCGGGCGTGTCGCAGCCACCAGGCGGCGGCACGCACGTAGCGTCGCCGATGACGACCGGCGGGGAAGCCGGTCGCCACGGGAGGCCCGCCAGTGCCAGGTCGACACGACCGGCGCGGTCATGAGCCGCGCGGTCACCGCTCCCCCCGGGAGCCGGTTCAGGCATGTGGTCGCGCGCGAGCGGAGGGCCTGACCCCAGGCTCACGGGCCCGCTCCCGGTCCCTGCAGAGCCGAGGATCGCCGGCGGGGTACGCCGGCTGTCCGTGAAGGGGAAGCACCATGGCGAACCACCGCACCTACGTCTTGGACACCAGCGTCTTGCTCGCCGACCCGTCGGCGCTCAACCGCTTCGACGAGCACGAGGTCGTGCTGCCGGTGGTGGTGATCTCCGAGCTCGAGGGCAAACGCAACCATCCCGAGCTCGGCTACTTCGCCCGGTCGGCGCTGCGCCATCTGGATGCTCTGCGGGTGCAGCATGGCCGACTGGACGCACCGGTGCCGCTGGGAGCCAGCGGCGGGACGCTGCGCGTCGAGCTCAACCACACCGATGCCACGGTGTTGCCGGCAGGCTTTCGCCTAGGTGACAACGACAGCCGCATCCTGGCTGTGGCCAAGAACATCGCCAGCGAGGGCAACGACGTCACGCTCGTGTCCAAAGACCTGCCGATGCGGGTGAAGGCATCGGCGGTCGGCCTGACGGCAGCCGAATACCGTGCCGAGCTCGCGGTCGAGTCCGGTTGGACCGGCATGGCAGAGCTTGAGGTCGGCGGCGAGCAGGTCGACGCCCTCTACGACGACGGCAGTATCGACCTGGACGCGGCACGCGAGCTGCCCTGCCATACCGGGCTGGTGCTGCTGTCCGAGCGCGGCAGCGCTCTGGGCCGGGTCGGGCCGGACAAGCAGGTGCGGCTGGTGCGTGGCGACCGCGATGCGTTCGGCATCCGCGGCCGCTCCGCGGAGCAGCGGGTTGCCCTCGACCTGCTGCTGGACCCCGACATCGGGATCGTCTCCATGGGTGGACGTGCTGGCACCGGCAAGTCGGCGCTGGCGCTGTGCGCCGGCCTGGAGGCCGTGATGGAGCGCCGCCAGCACAAGAAGGTCGTGGTCTTCCGCCCGCTGTTCGCTGTCGGTGGTCAAGAGCTCGGCTATCTGCCCGGCAGTGAGTCGGAGAAGATGGCGCCGTGGGCGCAGGCGGTCTTCGACACCCTCGGTGCGGTGACCCACGGCGACGTCGTCGACGAGCTGCTCGACCGCGGCATGCTCGAGGTGCTGCCGCTCACCCACATCCGCGGGCGGTCATTGCACGATGCCTTCGTCATCGTGGACGAGGCGCAGAGCCTGGAACGCAACGTCTTGCTGACCGTGCTGTCCCGGATCGGGGCGAACTCCAAAGTCGTGCTCACGCACGACATCGCCCAGCGTGACAACCTGCGCGTGGGCAGGCACGACGGGGTGGTTGCGGTAGTGGAGCGACTCAAGGGTCACCCGCTGTTCGCACATGTCACCTTGACCCGCTCGGAGCGGTCGCCGATCGCCGCGCTGGTCACCGAGATGCTGGAGTCTGCCGTGCTCTAGCGGGTCAGCGCTGTACTCCCCGGGACACATCGTCGTCATTGCGGCGGCGTGACCGTTGCGCGGCCGAGTTGTGACGAACCTGTGACCTGCCCATGCGTGAGACCCGTGCGATCCACGTCACACGATGGCATAGTGCTCAGGTGAGCCAACGGGCTCCCATGCCATCGCCACGAGGAGAGCTGATGCAACGACGTATCCCTGGAGTACGACTCGCCGCGCTGGCCGGCGTCGGGGCTCTGGTCCTGACCGGATGCCTGCAGTCGGGTGACGAGGGCGAATCCAGCTCGTCGTCCTCGTCGGGCGGCAGCGAGGGGGCCGGCGGTACCGACCCGGGCGACGGGACGGTCGAGATCCTCGGGGCGTTCGTCGACACCGAGGCGGACGCCTTCGCCGAGGCACTCAAGGGCTTCGAGGAGGAGTCCGGCATCGACGTCAAGTACCAAGGCGACAACACGTTCACCACGCTGGTGCGGCAGAACGTGGTGTCCGGCAACCCCCCAGACATTGGTCTGTTCCCGCAGCCCGGCTTGCTGCTCGACCTGGCCAGCGAGGACAGCGTGGTGCCGATCGAGGAGTTCCTTGAGGTTGGCGGCCTGGAAGACTCGCTGATCCCCGGCCTGCTGGATGCGTCCACCGACGACGAAGGCACGATGTTCGGCGCACCGATGCGGGTCGCGGTCAAGAGCCTCATCTGGGTGCCGAAGAAGGCCTGGGAGGACGGCGGATATCAGGATCCGGAGACCTATCAGGAGCTGGTCGGTGACCTGTCCGAGCAGATCAAGGGTGACGGCATCGCGCCGTGGTGTCTCGGCTACGAGTCCGGCACCGCCACCGGCTGGGTCGGCACCGACTGGGTCGAGGAGATGGTGCTGCGCACCGGCGGCCCAGAGGATTACGACAAGTGGACTAGCCACGAGGTCCCCTTTGACGACGCGATCGTGCAGGACGGCTTCGACGCCTACGACGAGATCGTGTCCGGTGACGGGCTCGTCTTCGGCGGGCGGGACGGCATCATCAACACCGCCGTCGACGCCGTCGACGACCCGCAGTTCAAGGGCAGCAAGCCCGGCTGCATGATGCAGCGGCAGGGCAATTTCGTCATCGACTTCTTCTCCAAGGACGTGCAGAAGAACCTCGACGACGAGGTCAAGGTCATCGCGATGCCGCCGTACGAGGGGGGCTTCGACGGCGACCCGGTGCTCGGTGGCGGCGACATCGCCGCCCTGTTCAACGGTGAGGACGACGAGGCCAAAGAGGTCATGAAGTTTCTGACCAGCGACGAGTTCGGCGCCGAGTGGGCCAAGGCCGGTGGCTGGCTGTCACCGCACACGACCTTCGACGAGTCGAACTATCCCGACCAGACCACCAAGGACATCGCCAAGATCGTGTCCAGCGCCGACGTCTTCCGCTTCGACGGGTCGGACCTGATGCCCGCCGAGGTGGGGGCGGGGAGCTTCTGGGAGGGCATGGTCGAGTGGACAAGGGGAGACGCGGACACCGCCACGGTGACCGCCGACATCGAGGACTCCTGGCCCTCGTCTGAATAGTGACCACCCCGGCACCTCCACCAGCTTGTAGAGGAGACCCCGTGTCCACCAGCACAGTCCAGCCGGCGGTTGGCCAGGCCAGTGAGCCGAACCCGCCGTCCACCCCCGCCGCCAACGTCGGCGGAGCCCGGCCGATTCGCTCCCTGATCGGTCTCGCCGGTGTGGTCGTCACCTGTCTCGTCGCCGGCAACCTGTTCCTCATCCTGGGCGGCGAGACTGCGCTCGGCGAGATCCCCAAGCTGTTGCAGGCGGTTATCGCGATCGTCGCCGGCCTCGGCGGCTCGATGGCCCTGTTCTTCTTCGTCAACATGGCGGCCGAGGGACTGGCGCGCCGATGGGAGGAGCGGGTCAAGCCCTACGTGTTCTTGCTGCCGGCCTACGGCCTGATCGGACTGTTCATCGTCTACCCGACGATCGTGACGATCAACAACAGCTTCGCCAACGAAGACACGACCGCCTTCGTCGGGTTCGACAACTACACCGAGATCCTCGGCGACCCGAGCTTCCGCGAGACGTTGTTCAACAACCTGCTGTGGATCATCATCGTGCCGACGTTCGCAGTGGCGATCGGTCTGCTGATCGCGGTGATGGCGGACCGGCTGAAGCCGCGTGGCGAGAAGATCGCCAAGTCCATCATCTTCATGCCGATGGCCATCAGCTTCGTCGGTGCCAGCACGATCTGGGGGTTTGTCTACGACACAGACTTCCGGGGCGGCGAGCAGATCGGACTGCTGTCGGCGATCACCACCAAGCTGGGATTCGAGCCGCAGCGGTGGCTCTCCCTCCAGACCTTCAGCCTCAACGACCTGCTGCTGATCGTCATCATGGTCTGGCTCCAAGCCGGCTTTGCCATGGTGCTGCTTTCCGCGGCGATCAAGGGCGTGCCGGAAGAGACGCTCGAGGCGGCCCGGATCGACGGTGCCGGCGAGGTCGCGATCTTCTTCCGCGTGATCGTGCCTCAGATCTGGCCGACGGTGATCGTCGTCTTCACCACGGTACTGATCCTCGTCATGAAGGTCTTCGACATCGTCAACGTGATCACGAATGGGCGCGACGGAACCGAGGTCATCGCCAACCGCTTCTACAACCTGCTGTTCGAGTCCGGCGAGAACGGCCAGGCGGCGGCCGTCGTGGTGATCTTGATGCTTGCCGTGGTCCCGGTGATGATCTACCAGGTCCGCCAGTTCCGTCGAGAGGAGGCAGCACGATGAGCCAGACAGCTGCGGCCGGCAGCCTTCGGTCGGCCGACAAGGCCATGGCAACCGACACCGCCGCCAGCGCGCCACGCCCGCGCCGCAATGGCGTGCTCGCCGTCAGGCTCGTGGTTCTGCTGCTCTGCCTGATCTGGCTCGTCCCGACGGTCGGCCTCCTCGTGTCCTCGTTCCGGTCCGAGGAGGCGGTCGACAACAGTGGTTGGTGGACGGTCTTCACGTCCCCGCTTGACTTCTCGCAGTGGACGCTGCAGAACTACTCCGAGGTACTCGGCGAGAACGAGATGGGGACGTCGTTCGTCAACTCTCTCGTCGTCGCAGTGCCGGCCACCATCATCCCGATCATGATGGCCGCGTTCGCCGCCTACGCCTTCACGTTCATGCGGTTCAAGGGCCGAGACACTCTCTTCGTCATCATGGTCGGTCTCCTCGTGGTCCCGCTCCAGGTGGCCTTCGTCCCACTGCTTCAGCTGCTCGGTGGCTTCGGCCTCGTCGGGACGTTCCCGGCTGTGTGGCTGGCACACACCGGCTTCGGTATGCCACTGGCGATCTACATCCTGCGCAACTACATGGCCTCGCTACCGAGGTCGATCATCGAGTCGGCTGAGGTCGACGGGGCCAGCCACTTCCGCACCTTCTGGTCGCTCATCATGCCGATGTCGGTGCCGGCGCTGGCGGCATTCGCGATCTTCCAGTTCCTCTGGGTGTGGAACGACCTGCTGGTGGCTCTGATCTTCTTGCAGACGGACACCCCAGTGGTGACCAGCCAGCTCCGCAACCTGATCGGCGAGCTGGGTCAAGAGTGGCACCTGCTCACCGCTGGCGCCTTCATCAGCATCACCGTCCCGCTGATCGTCTTCTTCGCACTGCAACGGTTCTTCGTCCGTGGCCTCACCGCCGGCTCGGTCAAGGGATAGCTGTCTGGAACACCCGCACCACCAACCCATTCACTACGGATCGTCCGGCACGTCCCTGCCGGTGAAGGGAAAACATCATGGCAGGCGTTACCTACGAGCAGGCTTCCTGTGTCTATCCCGGTGCCACGGCACCGTCGGTCGACAAGCTCGACCTCGAGATCCAAGACGGAGAGTTCATGGTCCTCGTCGGGCCGTCCGGCTGCGGCAAGTCGACATCGCTGCGCATGCTCGCCGGGCTCGAGGAGGTAAGCAGCGGCACCATCCACATCGGTGACCGGGATGTGTCGCGGATGCCGCCCAAGGACCGCGACATCGCGATGGTCTTCCAGAACTACGCCCTGTACCCGCACATGACGGTTTACAAAAACCTCGCGTTCGGGCTGAAGCTGCGGAAAGTTCCCAAAGCCCAGATTGACGTCCGGGTACGCGAAGCGGCCAAGATCCTCGAAATCGAGCACCTGCTGGAG
>JACCYS010000255.1 GCA_013696365.1 Nocardioidaceae bacterium | reverse complement strand
GTGAGTCGTTGGAGGACGCCGTGCGCCGCGAGGTCGCTGAGGAGACCGGCGTGCGCGTCGGCCCCACCACCTATGCAGGAAGCCAACCCTGGCCGTTCCCGTCCAGCCTGATGCTCGGATTCTCTGGTGTGGCGGAAACCACCGCGATCCACGTGGATGGGGACGAGGTGAGCGAGGCCCGCTGGTTTACCCGCGAGTCGCTCAGCGAGGCGACCGCCGGCGACAGCGTCCGACTGCCTGGACGGTTCTCGATCTCACGCTGGCTGATCGATCGGTGGAGGCACGGCGGATCACTCGCCGGCGAGTGGTGACTGCTGGTTCAGCCTGTCTGCGCTGCCAGTTGCGCCTTGACCTCGGCGACCGACGGATTGGTCAGCGCGGTGCCATCGGAGAACACCAAGGTGGGGACGGTTTGGCTGCCGTTGTTGGCCCGCTCGACAATCGTGACGGCAGCCGGGTCCTGCTCAATGTCGACCATGTCGAACACAATGCCTGCACGCCCGAGCTGGCTCTTGAGCCGGTGGCAATAGCCGCACCACGGCGTCGAGTACATCGTGAACTGGGCCGTCATCGGCTGTCCCTTCGGTGTGTCCACAGCGGGTCCTACAGTGACCCTGACTCAGAACTCGACCCGTACCGGCGGTATTCCAGCCGGGGCGACGAGCGAACCCATCCGCCGACCAACGCCCAGAGCCCGGAGGCTGTTCGCGTGAGTGCCGCTGACCGCCTGCTCGACGCCCTCGATCCCGAGCAGCGCGAGGTGGCCACCAGCCTCACTGGTCCGTTGTGCGTGGTGGCTGGTGCCGGTACGGGCAAGACCCGGGCGATAACGCACCGGATCGCCTACGGGGTGGCGACCCAGACGTACGTCCCGCACCAGGTGTTGGCCGTCACCTTCACCGCTCGGGCGGCCGGTGAGATGCGCTCCCGGTTGGCAGCGCTTGGCGCCGATGGTGCGCAGGCGCGCACCTTTCACTCGGCCGCGCTGCGCCAGGCCCGATACTTCTGGCCGAAGGTGTACGGCGGAGAGCTGCCCGAGCTGGCCGTGTCCAAGCTGCCGTTCCTCGGCGAGGCGGCCCGCAGCTGCGGGCTGCCCACAAGTCAAGGGCTGTTGCGGGACGTGGCAGGTGAGATTGAGTGGGCGAAGGTCAGCAACGTTCGCCCCGACGACTATGTCCGGTTGGCGGGGGCTGCCGGTCGGGTGGTCGCCGGCACCGATCCCGCAACACTGGCCCAGGTCTTCGCTGCCTACGAGCAGGTCAAGCGGGACCGTGGCCGCCTCGATATGGAGGACCTGCTGCTGGTCGCAGTGGCGCTGTTGGACGAGGACGACCGGGTGGCTGAACTGGTGCGCAAGCAGTACCGCTGGTTCGTGGTGGACGAGTACCAAGATGTCAGTCCTGTCCAGGTGGCGTTGCTGCAGCGCTGGCTCGGCAATCGCGACGACATCTGCGTGGTTGGCGACCCCTGGCAGACCATCTACACGTTCGCCGGCGCCTCCACCGCCCACCTCGCCGGCTTCGGGAAACGGTTCGTCGGCGCCCGGCGCCTCGAGCTGGTGCGCAACTACCGCTCTACCCCACAGGTGGTGACCCTGGCCAACACGATCTCGGGTGCAACGGGCGCGGCCAGCCAGGGCGTTGTGCTGCGAGCGGAGCAACTACCCGGACCGGAGGTGCTGCTGCGGGGGCACGACGACGAGGTCGCCGAGGCGGATTGGGTGGCAGCCGAGCTGCAGCGCCGGCACCGGGCCGGCGTGCCGCTGTCCGAGATGGCGGTGCTGGTGCGCATCAACGCGCAGACGCGGGCGTACGAGGATGCCTTCTCGTCAGCGGGATTGGCCTACACGATGCGCGGAGCCGACCGCTTCTTTGAGCGACCCGAGGTTCGCCAGGCCATCACCCTGCTGCGGGGACAGGCCCGGGCGGGCGCCGACGAGCCAGCCGATCAGGGATTGGTGGACCAGACGCTGGCGGTGCTCGGGTCGATGAACCAAACCCGCGAGCCTCCTGCCGGGGCTGGGTCTCAGCGCGACCGCTGGGAGTCCCTGCATGCGCTGGTGACCGTGGCCGAGGAGATGGCCACAACCGGCGCGCCCGATCTGGCGCAGCTGGTGGCCGAGCTCGACCGGCGCGCCCATGTCCAGGATGCGCCGGTCGCTGGAGGTGTCACGATCTCCACCCTGCACTCCGCCAAGGGGCTGGAGTGGACCGTGGTCGCGCTGGCCGGCATGCACGAGGGGGCGATGCCGATCGTGCACGCGGACACACCGGCCGCGGTCGAAGAGGAGCGCAGGCTCTTCTACGTCGGCGTGACCAGGGCCAGGCGCGACCTGCTCGTCACCTGGGCCGCGAGCCGGACCCCCGGGGGGAGGGGCAGCCGTGGGCCGACCCGTTTTCTGGACGGTGTCATCGACCCCCCGGGTCGGGCAGTCTCCGGTGCCGGTCGCAGAGCCCGCTCCGGCGGGCGCAGTCGTACCGCCTCGGTGCGACGCTGCCGGGTATGCGATCAACCGCTCACCTCGGCCCGGGCCAGCATCGGGCGCTGCGACAGCTGCCCGCCGACCTACGACGAGTCGCTGTTCGAACGGCTGCGTGCGTGGCGTCGCGACCAGGCGGCCGAGCAGAAGGTCCCGGCGTACTGCGTCCTCACCGATGCGACCCTGGTTGCCCTTGCCGAGGAGCTGCCGAGTGACACCGCTGGGCTGGCACGGATTCCCGGCGTCGGGTCGGTCAAACTGGCCCGCTACGGCGGCGAGCTGCTGGACCTGCTCGGCGACCGCGCAGACAATGCGGCACCGCACTGAGGTGCCTCGAGATGCCGTCCTTTTTAATGCGTTGCGCCCGCGCTCGGCACCGGCGTACTCTCATGACCGCTGACTGCGCCGCAGACAGCCGAGCCATGCAGATGAGCCCACCCACAGGTGAGGAGGTGCCCGCGATGTTCTCCACCAAGTATGCCACGACCTCGGTCTCGAGCCTGCGCCCCTGGATGCTGCCGGATGCCTCCGGCATCGCCGAGAGCGCTGAGCTCGTGTCGAGGGTCCGGCGGCACCCGGTCGCGCCCATCCGGGGCACCGACCAGGGGATCGCTATGCACACAGTCGCTGGCACCTGCGCCGACTTTGCCCGCAGGCCGCTGATGACCCGCGCCACCGATGACAACTTCTGGGATCCCGATGCCTGGAGTCCACCGTTCTGACGTCACCAGGACGGCGCTCTCCAGGCCGCGGAATCCGAAAATCGGATTCCGCGGCCTTTTTGTTTGCCTACCGCCGCACCCGGGGTGACCACCCCGCCGAGATGACCCGTCACATGGAGGTGACCCGATGAGCACCAACGTCCTCGAGCCGCTCGTGGTCGGCACGGGCGAGGACGTCGACGAGCGTGCCTTGCCCTGCCGGGTCAACGATCCCGAGCTGTTCTTCGCCGAGACCCCGACCGACGTCGAAAGCGCCAAGTCGCTCTGTCGGGGATGCCCCGCCCGTCAGGCCTGCCTGCAGGGAGCGTTGCAGCGGCGCGAGCCCTGGGGTGTGTGGGGTGGCGAGCTGTTCGAGCAGGGGGCAGTCATCCCACGCAAGCGGCCCCGGGGCCGCCCGCGCAAGGCGGACCGGCTCGACCGGACCGCGGCGTGAACACCGACCGATATCGAAGGAAGTGCATCATGTACCTGTTGAACGAGGAGCTGGCGCGAGCCCATCAGCGTCAACTGCTGGCAACGGCCGCCGAGCGGCGGCGCGGAAACGAGTTGGCGCTTGCTCAGCGGCTGGCCCGCAGGGCGGAGCGCAACGCCATGCGGGCACGGCTGCATCTGGCACGCATGCTGTGACCAGCCCGGTAGCCAGTCCGGTAGCCAGTCATGTGATCGGGACCCGCGCCGGGGTCCCGATCACATGGTCGTCTGGGGGTCTCGGTCAGTCGCCGAAGCCAGGCAGCGCCTCATCGAGGATCGACCTGAAGTTTGCCTCGGCCCCAAGCTGGCACAGCACTCCCACCCCGCCGCTCCAGACGCGATGCAGCAACAGGTAGTGCGGTGGCAGGTTGAGCCGGGTGGCTGTCACGAAAGCCTCCTTGCGAGGGGAGTCGAAACGAGAGGCCTGAGCGCGCAGCCATTCACGGGAGAACTTGAACGTCTCGACGGCGGCGGGCTCCACGAACGGTTGTAGGTAGTCGCGAAGCACCTGCAGGTCGATGTCCACACCTGGCTTGACGAAGCCCTCGGTCCGCAGACCCTCCAACACCGCGTCCCAGTCGCCGTCGGTGGCGCGCCGCACCAACCGGCCGACGTCGCGGGGGAGGCCCTCGGGGCCGAGCCGCGCGACCGCGCCGAAGTCGACAACACCAAGTCGCCCGTCAGGCATGATCCGAAAGTTGCCCGGGTGGGGGTCGGCGTGCAGCATGCCGGTGCGCCGCGGACCGGAGAAGAGGAAGCGAACGTAGGCCGTGCCGAACTGGTCGCGTTGGCTTTGGTCACCCTCGGCCATCAGCCGGGCGAGCGACCCCGTGCTGTCGAGCCAGGTGCTCACCAGCACCCGCTCAGAAAAGTGCACCACCGCCGGCACCGTGACGTCCGGGTCGTCGATGAAGGCCTCGTGAAAAGCCGTTTGTGCCTCGGCCTCCAGGCGATAGTCGAGCTCTTCGGACACCCGCTCCTGCAGTTCGTTGACCAGTCCTTTGACGTCGATGTTGGGAAACAAGCCGGAGAACAGCCGGGCGGCGCGCTCGATCTGACGTAGGTCGGCGCGAAGCGCCTGGCCGGCGCCGGGATACTGCACCTTGACCGCAACCTCCCGCCCGTCGGACCAAACCCCGCGGTGCACCTGCCCGATCGACGCCGCGGCGGTCGGGTCGGCGTCGAACTGGCGGAAGTTGTCCCGCCAGCCGGGGCCAAGCTCGGCGGCGAGCATCTGATTGACCTGCGCGGCGTCCATCGGCGGTGCCGCATCCTGCAGTTTGGTCAACGTCTCTCGGTACGGCCCGGCCAGCTCGTCGGGTAGGGCCGCCTCAAATACCGACAATGCCTGGCCGAACTTCATGGCACCACCCTTGAGCTCGCCGAGGACTGCGAACAACTGCTCGGCGGTGCGCACCTGCACCTCGCTGAGCACCGCCTCGGCCGGCCGGCCCGCTAGCCGCTTGCCGAGCCCGAGGGTGGCCCGGCCGGCATAACCCAGCGGCAGGCTCGCCAACCGCACGGTGCGTGCCGCAGCTCTGCTGGGTAGCGGTCGGGAACTGGCCGTGGCCTCGCTTCGTGCGCTGTCGGAGCGGCTGGCCCGGGTGTCGTCGTGCGTGTCGGCGGCATCCGTCGGCGGGGTCATACGGTCATTGTCCCCCGAGACAGTCACGCAAGCAGGCTGCACCCGCACGCCGGGTGCAGTGTCCATCGGTGGACGACCTGTTGCACCAGGCTGGCGTCGAGACGCAGACTCGCCCCGACGGTGAGCACGGTCGAGCCAGCCAGGTGTGCCAACAGCTCGCGAACAGCCAGGGCGGACACGGCAGCCTCAAGCACCCGATTGCGCGGTTGAGACACGTCGGTGGAGACGGCAGGTTGTCGGTTCGCGGGGCGCAGCTGATCCACCAACACCGGCCAGGCGGGATCACGGCGGGCCAGCGTCTCGTCCACACAGGCGACGCACGCTGTGGCGCCGGGCTGCACGAACGGGCCGACTGCCGCAATCCCATCGACCAGGGACAGGGCTAGATGGGGGATCCCCGCCGCGACCAGGGCCTCGGTGTCCGGGCCGGTCACCGGTGACCCGACTAGGACCGCCACCTCCGGTGGTGGGTTCTGTGCTGGCAGCGTGTGCCGCCAGGCAGAGGCATCTCGACGTCGCACCCTTCCCGCCACCTCGTCGCTGGCCATCAGGCGACCCACCCCCGAGCCGACGAGAAGCTCACCGATGATGACCAGCAGTTCGCAGCCGTCACCGTCGGCTGCGACCAGCCCGACCGTGGCGGCGGCGCGTGCACGTACCTCCCGGTTGGCGCGTTGACCGCTGTGGTGACCCAGCAGGTGCGCCAACTCGCTGGGCGCCGGGGCGCAACGAATCAGGTCGGCATCCACCACCACCCCGGCAAACACCAGCCGCTCGAGCGTGTCCGCCGCGAGCTTGCGATCAGCGCAGGCCTTGAGCACGGTGTCACGGGTGTGCAACCCGTCCAGGCGGCCAAGCAGTTCGCGGAGGCCAGCGGAGTCGGCAAGGACGACTGCGCGGCCAGGCTCGACGCCGATCTGGAGGCTGGTCCGATCGCGGCGAAGCACTGCGGCGCCGGGACGTACGACAGGTCGCATGCCCAAAGAGTGCACCGAGGGCGAGCATCTGGTGCCGTCATCCACAGCACAAAGTGCGCCAAGCGCCCCATTCTGCCGGGGGTGTGACGGGCTGCCTAGAGAGCGGTCAAGCCCTCCCGAGAATCCGGTTGAGGTTGGTGCTGCAGACCGGGCAGGTGGCCTTGGCCATCTTTGTTCCCTTGTCGCTGACCTTGACCTCGCCGCTGGCTTCCCGCTTGGCTTTGCACTTGACGCAGTAAAACTCACCGCTCCAGGTTTCCGACATGACGGCTTCCCCTTCGTCGTCGCCGTCCCCCGGCGAGGTGGATTGCGCAGGTGTCTGCACTCTACGCACACACCCACGGGCAGCACAGATGTCCACCCCTGTGGATAACCCTGTGGATAGGATGTGGACCGATACGTTGGCCACATGCCGGACCACGGGCAGTCGTCTCGGCAGCCCGCCCCAGGGTTGCCTGCCTCGCCGCGAGTCGAGGTACGTCGCAGCCGTCGCCGGCGGCGCACCGTGTCTGCTTATCGGGACGGTGATGCAGTCGTGGTGTTGATGCCGGCACGCTTCAGCGTGGCCGAGGAACGGGAGTGGGTGAGGCGGATGGTGACGCGCCTCGAGCGGCGGGATGTGCGGCGCAGACCGTCCGATGCAGGACTCGAACACCGGGCAGCCGAGTTGAGCCGTCGCTATCTCGACGGTCGCGCGGTGCCTGCGTCGGTGCGATGGGTGGACAACCAGCATGCGCGGTGGGGGTCGTGCAGTGTCGATGACAGCGCGATCCGGCTGTCGCGGCGGCTACAGGGGATGCCGCCGTGGGTGCTCGACTACGTGTTGTTGCACGAGCTCGCGCATCTCCTCGTGCCCGGACACGGAAGCGACTTTTGGCAGTTGGTGAGCCGCTTCCCGCGCTGCGAGCGGGCTCGTGGATATCTGGCCGGCGTCTCCGATGCCAAGGGACTGCACTGGAACGACGACGACGGTAGCTGAGGTGTGCCGCCGCGGCCTTGCGTCAGCCTGAGGTGTTCTGCGACGGCCCCTCGGGTCCGTTGTCCGGGTCGTCCAGCAGATCCCTTAGAGCCGCGTCGAAGTCCGCATCAGACGTGGGTGACACAGCGCCGCCGCCCGTGGTGGCCTCGGCCCGCTCACCCTGGGCGAATCCCAACGGGTCGTCGAGATCGGCAGCTGACGGCAGCAGGTCGGGGTGGCTCCACACCTGGTCTCGTGCCGTGGCGCCCTCGCGGTCACGCAGGGCGCTCCACAGCGTGGCAGCGTCCCGCAGCCGACGTGGCCGTAGCTCGAGACCGACCAGCGAGGCGAACGTTTGCTCCGCGGGTCCGCCGCTCGCCCGGCGACGGCGCACCGCTTCACGCAGAGCCGCCGCGCTGGGCATCCGGTCGTTGGTGGCTTGGGCCACAACCTCGTCCACCCAACCCTCGACCAGCGCAAGCAACGTTTCCAGGCGAGTCAGCGCCGCCACTTGCTCGGGCGTCTTGGTCGGCTCGAACATGCCGTCCGACAACGCCGCCTGCAGCGCTGCGGGGTCGGTGGGGTCGATGCCGCGGACGGTTTCCTCGATCGCGGACAGGTCCAGCCGGGTGCCGCGGGCGTACGCTTCGACGGCTCCGAGCAGATGACTGCGCAACCAGGGCACGTGCACGAACAGTCGTTGGTGCGCACACTCGCGCAGCGCGACATACAGCAGGACATCGCGGGGCTCCTGGCCGAGCCCGTCGCCGAAAGCGGCGACGTTGGCCGGCAGGATGGCCGCGGTGCCGGCCGGGGCCAGCGGCAGACCCACGTCCGATCCGGAGAGCACCTCGCCGGCCAGCGCGCCCAGTGCCTGACCCAGCTGATGGCCGAACATGGCGCCACCGGCCTGGCCGAGCAGCCCGGCCAACGGCCCGGCCATCTGCTTGACCTCTGCCGGCATCGCCTGGCCCATCGCCGCAACGACGTGCTCGGCGACCGGCTCCACCACCGTCGCCCAGACCGGGCGGGTCTGCTCCACCCACTCCGCTCGACTCCAGGCCACGGACACCGCGACCCCGCTCGGCATGTCCGTGGCACCGTCGAGCCACAGGTCTGCCAGCCGGACGGCGTCACGCACCGCCGAGGTCTGATTGGCTCCCGGTGAGGGGTCGGAGTGCTGGGCCACGACCTGCCGCGCGGTCTGGCCGGCGAGGTTCCAGTTGACGGGGCCGTCGTGCGGGGAGAGCCATTGCTGCATCTGACCGAACAGGGCGGCCAGATCGAGTCCGCCGGCACCACCGGAACCGAACGGGCCAGCGCCGGGCGCGCCACCGCCCAGGGCGCCCATCAGGTGCTCTAGGGGGTTGACCGGGCCAGACGGGTCGGGGGTTTCGTCCTCGCCGTCGTTGGGTGGGGGATCGGTCGCCATGCCTCCAACGTACTCGTAGGCTGCGCCTCATGAGCGTGCCTGTCGACCCCCCGGCGGCCGCGGCCGCACCGGCCGACCCAGTGCGACTGCTGGAGATCACCGCGGAGCCGCTGGACGTCGCGGCGGTGCAGGCATCGGTGGTCGGCGCGGCGACCGGTGGCATCTGCTTGTTTGTGGGCACTGTCCGCGATCACGACCACGGCAGGGACGTCGCGGCGCTGGGCTACTCGGCGCACCCGACGGCGCTTGCTCGGCTGCGTGAGGTGGCGACGGACGTGGCGGAGCGGTTCGACGCATCTGCTGTGGCGGCGGTGCACCGCGTCGGCGAGCTGTCGGTGGGTGATCTGGCGGTGGTGGTGGCTGTGGCGACAGCGCACCGAGACGGTGCGTTCACCGCGTGCCGCGCCCTGATCGACGAGCTCAAGGCGACCGTGCCGATCTGGAAACATCAGACGTTCCGTGACGGCGACGACGAGTGGGTCGGCACACCCTGAGGCTGGCCGGCACGTGTCGCGAGCCGCGTTGTTGCGCCCGCCACCTACGCTGGAGGGCATGGAGGTGCTGTTCTGGCTGGTCCCGGCGGGTGTGGCGACCGTGCTGGCGATGGCATACGCGACGTGGACGGGCCGCAAGGCCCGGCTCGACGGTGAGCACGAGCAGCGCACCTCACCGCGAGACGACGCCACCGCACGGGCCCGCATCGGCGCCGCTTTGGCCAAACCGGTCTCGACCCGGGCGCGGTACGTGTCGCGGCAGCCGGTGGAACTGGGCACGGGGGTGGTTGTCCGCAAGTCGGCGCGGACGAAGCCGGTCGACGCCCCGCCCCGGTGAGGGCGAGCCCGGTGAGCAAGCGCAACGCCGTCGTAGCGGTCGCCTCTGTCCTGTTGATCGCGGTGGTTGCCGTCGCCGTGCTGCTGCCCGTGCCGTACGTGACGATGCGGCCGGGTCCCACCCGGGACGTGCTGGCGATGGGTGCGGGCAAGCAGGTTATCTCGATCGACGGGCGCAAGACCTATCCCACCGAAGGTTCGCTGCGGCTCACCACAGTGTCGGTGACGTCGCCCGGCGACTCGGTGGGGATCGCCGAGGTGGTTCGCGCCTGGATCGCCAACGACGAGGCGGTCATCCCGCGCGACGCCATCTATCCGCCGAGCAAAAGCGCAGCGGAGTCCGAGCAGGAGTCGGCCACCCAGATGGCCGACTCCCAAGACGTCGCCGCGGCGGCTGCGCTGCGGTTGCTGGGCGAGGACGTCACCGAGCATGCCGTGGTGGCGGCAGTCAGCGATGGCGCGCCCGCCGACGGGGTGCTGAAGGTGAACGACGTCATCGTGGGCGTGGACGGCACCCGTACGGCGACGGCGGCGGACACAGTCGCGGCGATCCGGGACCGATCCATCGGGGACACGGTGCAGTTGACGATCAGGCGCGGTGACCAACAGCAGCGGGTACGGCTGGCGACGACGGGGCTGGAGAACCCTGAGACCGGCAAGCGGTTCCCTGCGGTAGGCATCAGCCCCGGGGTGGCTTATGACCTCCCCATCGACGTGCAGATCACCTTGTCAGGTGGCATCGGCGGACCGAGTGCGGGCACCATCTTTGCGTTGGCGATCTATGACGAGTTGACTCCGGGAGCGCTCACCGGAGGCATCTCGGTGGCGGGCACCGGTGAGGTGTCGGCGGACGGTGTGGTCGGGCCGATCGGCGGCGTCCAGCAAAAGGTGGTCGGCGCCGCCGAAGCAGGAGCAAGCATCTTCTTGGTGCCTGCGGCGAACTGCACCGAGGCGCTGGGTGCTGACGTCTCGCCCGGGGACATCACCCTTGTCCGGGTCGAGGATCTAGGCAGTGCGGTGAAGTCGCTGGAGGCGCTTGCCGACGACTCGGCGGCGGAGGTGCCGACATGCGGGTGAGCGAGTCTGGGCTGCGGCGGGCCGTGCTTGAGATCGACGCCGCGCTCGCGGCGGACGGGTGGGACCAGCCGGCTCGGCTGTACGCGCTGGTGGAGACGCGCAGCCTGCTCGAGCAGCAACCATCGCTGGCCGGCAGCCTGGGACCTGCAGACGGCGCCGACGGTCAGCCACCCGATGCGCTGACCGCGGTCGAGCAGGACCCACTGCCTCCGGACCGGAGCCTGGAAGACCTGCTGTCGGGCATCGAGTGGCCGGCAGAGGTGGACGGCTGTGCGGCGGCGATCGAGCGGGTGGTGCTGCCGCCGTCGGCCGAGACAGACATGCCCACCGACCCCGCCGAGATGCGCACGTACGCTTCTGAGCATCCGGACCGCAATGAGGTGCGGATCGTGGCAGCCGCACTGCGCGGCGGTCAGGCACACTGCACGCTGCGAATCCGTGGGCACGAGGATGGCGACCTGCTTGAGGGCGTCGACCTCGTGCCGGGGTTGGTGGCGATGATCACCGAAACCCTGACCAGCAGCTGAGTTCAACCGTGACTGGAGAGACGTGAGCGAGCAAGAAGGCGCCGGGCCCGGGACCGGATCGACCGCCGCGACAGGGGCGCCGGCCCCGAAGCCGTCTGCGTTGCTGCCGACGCTGGTGACGCTGGGGGCGCTGCTGTTGGCCCTTGCGGTGTTCACCGGGCTGTGGAGCGACCGGCTCTGGTTCTCCTCGGTCGACTACACGTCGGTGTTCAATACGATGGTGTTGACCCGGGTCGGCCTGTTCGCCGCCGGGGCGGTGTTGCTGGCCGGCGCCGCCATGCTCAACATCGCGCTCGCGTACCGGCAGCGGCCGCTGGTGCGGGTTGCTGCTCGGCGCAACGACTCGCTGGAGCGTTATCGAACGGCGCTCGAGCCGGTGCTTGGGCGCAGCCTGCTTGCGGTCGGCCTGTTGCTGGGTGTGGTGGCGGGCAGTGCGACCGCCGGACAGTGGAAGACGTTCCTGCTGTGGCGCAACGGCGGCGACTTCAACGCCGAAGACACGTATTTTTCGAACACCGACGTAGGCTTCTTCATCTTCGACTACCCGTGGCTGCGGTTCGTCACCTCGTTCGGCTTCGCGCTGCTCACGGTCAGCATCATCGCTGCGGCTGTCACGCACTACCTCTACGGGGCGATCGACCTGCAAGCCCGCCGGGACCGCCTCACCGGGCAGGCGCAGACGCATCTGTCGATCTTGGTGGGGCTGTTCGTGCTGCTGAAGGCATGGGCCTACTACCTCGACCGTTTCAGCTTCGCCTTCGCCAGCGGCAACCTGTTCGACGGGGTGCACTTCACCGACGCGAACGCGCGGATCCCGGCGAAAAACATCCTGATCGTCATCGCGGTGATCTGCGCAGTGCTGTTGTTCGTCAACGCGTGGCGCCGCTCCTGGCTGCTGCCGGGCATCGGCCTGGGTCTGTTGGTGCTGTCGTCGGTGCTGCTGTCGGGGGTGTGGCCGGCGATCATGCAGACCTTCGAGGTGGGGCCGTCGGAGGCCGACAAGGAGAGCGCGTTCATCTCCAACAACATCGACTCGACCCGCAGTGCCTACGACATCGCCGACGTTGAGCCGACCAGCTTTGACGCAACGACGTCGGTAGAGGCCAAGGAGCTCGGTGGGGCAGAGGCGTTGCCCAACACTCGGCTGCTGGACCCAACGCTGGTGTCGCCTGCGTTCGAACAGCTGCAGCAGGTGCGTGGGTTCTACAGCGTGCCGCCCTCGCTAGACGTCGACCGCTACACCTTCGACGACTCGGAATT
Organism: Nocardioidaceae bacterium; assembly: GCA_013696365.1. GTDB lineage: Bacteria > Actinomycetota > Actinomycetes > Propionibacteriales > Nocardioidaceae > JACCVL01. Next base: position 189 of record JACCYS010000255.1, on the reverse strand, counting down.
CCCGCAAGATGTGGTGGTTGCTGCCCGCGAGATTGACCTCACCGGTCTTAGCCCGTCGCAGCGCAACTGGACCAACGACCACACCGTCTATACCCACGGCTTCGGCATGATCGCCGCCTACGGCGACCGTCGCGGCAGTGAGGGCAACCCGGCCTGGGCCGAGAGCGCCATCCCGCCGCGGGGTGAGCT
>JACCYS010000226.1 GCA_013696365.1 Nocardioidaceae bacterium | reverse complement strand
GGTCGCGAGCGGCAACGCCGGCGACCTGGCCGACCGCGCGCCGCTCGCGCGGGCACTGGCCGAGCGGGGTCTGGCGGTCCTGCTGTTCGACTACCGCGGGTACGGCGGCAACCCGGGCAGCCCCAGCGAGGACGGTCTGGCCCGCGACGTGCGGGCAGCCCGGCGGTTCCTCGTCGACGATGCCGGCTGGTCGCCCGACCGCATCGTCTACTACGGCGAGAGCCTGGGCGCCGCGGTCGTCACCGAGCTGGCCGCCGAACACCCGCCGGCCGGGCTGGTGCTGCGCTCGCCGTTTGCCGACCTGGCCGCGGTCGGCGGCGAGCACTACCCGTTCCTTCCGGTCCGAGCCCTGCTGCGGGACCGCTACCCGCTGGCCGAGCAGCTCGCCGGCGTGGACGTCCCGGTCACGGTCATCCTCGGCGAAGCCGACTCCGTCGTACCCCCGACGCAGAGCCGGCGGGTGGCAGCCTCGGCGCCGAGACTGAGGCGACTGGTCGAGGTGCCCGGCGCCCACCACAATGACCCGGCCCTGCTCGACGGTGCCCTGCTGGTCGGCGCGGTCGTCGACCTCGTCGACGCTGTCGACGAGCCGTCGTCAGGTTGACCAGGCGCTAGCGCTGGAGCCGCTTGGTCATGACCTGCTCGCGCAGGACCCCGTCGGCCAGCAGGCCGCCTTGCTCGCCGGTGGCGTCGAAGCGGTGGCGCTTGTACAGCCCGCGCGCAGCGGGGTTGTCAGCTGCCACCCCGAGCCGGACGAATCGGGCTCCCACGCTGCGCGCCCACCGCTCCACTTCGCGCACCAGGGCGTCGCCCACCCCCCGACCGCGCGCGGTCGGGGCCACCCACAAGGACAGCAGCTCGACCACGCCGCAATCAGTGCTGGGCAGGCCGCTGGCCGACCGGCCGGTCGTAGATCCCGCCACAGCTCCCAGTCGTCGGGGCCGACGCGGCGGACCGAGAGATCATGTCGGCAAGCATGCCGAACGCCCACACCGAGCGCACAGCTGGCGCGTCTGATTCGATGCTGTCTCGTAACCCAACGAAAGGTGGCAGGTTGATGGAGACGCGCACGCTCGGCCGTACGGGCAGGTCGGTGTCGGTGGTGGGGTTGGGCACCTGGCAGCTCGGTGCCGACTGGGGCGACGTGTCAGACGACGACGCGCTCGCCACCCTTGGCGCCGCCGCGCAGGAGGGCGTCACGTTCTTCGACACCGCCGACGTCTACGGCGACGGCCGCAGCGAGCAGCTGATCGGCAAGTTCCAGCGCGAGCGGACCGCTGAGAACGCCGCGCAGATCACCGTGGCAACCAAGATGGGCCGCCGGGCCGAGCAGGTGCCAGAGAACTACGTGCTGGACAACTTCCGGGAGTGGACCGACCGGTCGCGGCGCAACCTCGGCGTCGACACGCTCGACCTGGTGCAGCTGCACTGCCCGCCCACCTCGGTCTACTCCGACGACGCGGTGTACGACGCGCTGGACACCCTCGTGGACGAGGGCGTGATGGCTGCGTATGGCGTGAGCGTCGAGAAGGTCGAGGAGGCGCTCGCGGCGATCGCGCGCCCAAACGTCGCAACCGTGCAGATCATCGCGAATGCGTTCCGGCTCAAGCCGCTCGAGCAGGTGTTCCCGGCAGCGGCCGAGGCCGGCGTCGGCATCATCGTGCGCGTCCCGCTGGCATCGGGGTTGTTGTCGGGCAAGTACGACGCCGCCACCACGTTCGCCGACGACGACCACCGCACCTTCAACCGCGACGGCAGCGCCTTCGACGTCGGCGAGACGTTCTCCGGGGTGGACTACGAGACCGGGATTGCCGCCGCCAAGGACTTCGGCGCGCTCGTCGAGTCGCAGGCACCCGACGGCGTCACCTCGGCCCAGGCGGCGATCACCTGGCTGTGGCAGCACCCAGAGGTCTCCAGCGTCATCCCCGGGGCGCGCAACATCGAACAGGCACGGTCGAACGCCGCGGCCGGTCGGGTCCCGCCACTCGGCGACGACTTCGATCAGGGCGTACGCCGGATCTACGACGAGCACCTGCGCGCGGTCATCCACCCGCAGTGGTGAGCCGGGGCGCTGCCGGGCTGGAGCCGTCCTTACAGCGCCAGGTGGACGCGCAACGCCGCGTCGAGGTCACTGATCAGCTGCCGCGACAATGACCCTCGTCGCTTGCCGACGCGTTCGACAGCGACCGAGCGGACCTGCTCTGCCTGCGCCTTGGAGTCCTGCGGCAATCCCGTCACGGCCGCTGGCAGCAGCACGTGAAAAGGGTGGATGCGTGCGACGTTCGAGGTGATCGGTACGAGCGTGACAACTCCACGCCCGAGCCGGGTCGCCGTCGCGTTGGCGAAGTCATTGCTGACCACTACGGCGGGACGGTTCTTGTCCGCCTCCGACCCACGCACCGGGTCCAGGTCGACCAGACGGATCTCGCCGCGCCGCATTCAGGACCTGAGGCCGTCCGCTGCCACGACGTCCCAGGCTGCGGCGTCCGCAGACGCCGTCCAGGACTCCCAAGCATCCTCGTAGGCGTCGGCGAGCTCGCCGGCACGCAGCAGTGCGACGGCCTGATGGACGACGGCCGAGCGTGAGTCGTACCCCTGTGCCTGCGCGTAGGTGTCGAGAAACTCGACGTCATCGGCCGGCAGGCTCACACTGACCTTCATACTTCCATCCTACTCGAAGTAGGAACACGGTAGGCAACCAGAATGGTCAGCCGGCTGGCTCAACTTGCGACATAGACCGTGTTCGCCGACAGGCCGCCGGTGAGGGGGTTGGGAAAGGTGACCACGTGGGCCGCCGTGCGGCCGAAAACTTCCGCCAGGGTGTTGCCGAAGTCGTCGTCCGGCGGGTCGTCAGACCACAGCGCGAAGACTCCCCCCGGGTGCAGGTGGCTGGTGAGACGGCGCAGCCCGGCGGGCGTGTAGAAGGCGGCGTGGCTCGGGTGCAGGACATGTCGCGGCGTGTGGTCGATGTCCACCAGCACCGCGTGGAACCGCCTGTTCGGCGCCGCCCCGTCGAGCCCGCCGTCCGCACCGGCAAGCGCGAAGAAGTCACCGTGCACCAGCCGGGTGCGTGGGTCCGCCGTCAACCCGGCCACGTCGGGCAGCAGCCCGCGTTCGTGCCAGCCGATCACCTCGCCCAGTGCCTCCACCACCGTCAGCGACGCCACACGCGGGTCGGCGAGCACGGCCTGCGCGGTGTAGCCGAGGCCGAGACCGCCGACAGCAACGTCGAGGTCACTGCCCGGGGAAGCCGCCAGACCGAGGCGCGCGAGCTCGATCTCAGCCACCGTGAACAGGCTCGACATGAGGAACTCGTCGCCGAGCTTGACCTCGTACACGTCGACCTCGAGGGTCGGCTCGAGTCGCCGGCGCAGGCTGACGGTCCCCATCGGCGTCTCGGACCAGTCGAGCTCCTCGAAGCGTGGTCTCACGGCGGCAAGCCGTCAGGCTTCATGCAGGCTCATCGGCCCGTACACCTCACGGGTGCCCTCGAGCAGCACCACCTGGTCGACGCCAGCCTCGACGAGAGCAGGGAACTCCTCGCCGAGCCAGGTCTCGGCGTCGGCCTGCGAGGGGAACACGGCCACCGCCTCGTCGGGCGGCTCGACGCTCTCGCCGGTGCTGGTCTCGAATCGCCAGGTCCATGCCATGCCCGCAGCCTAGAAGACCGCGACCCCGCCTGCCGTCCGTCGCCCAAATCCGCGGGACACGGAGGCAGCGGCCACTGTGCGAAGGTGCACTACCGCCGCCCGTCGTCGTGGTGCGTTTGCGCACACTCAGCTCGTGCGCTGCGTGGGCTGCGCGGGCTCTCGCTGGGCGACTACCGCCCGGGTTAGCGGATGGCGGTCTGCACGAACGGTGGCTTGGTGACCGTGAACGCCTCCCGCCGACCGCGCATCTCGACGACGACCTCGTCACCGTCGACGACCGATCGGTCGAGCAGGGCCAGTCCGACACCGGTGCGCAAGGTCGGCGAGAAAGTCCCCGACGTCACCGTGCCGACCGGCTCGGTACCGTCGCCCGGACCGACCCTCATGCCGGGCCGGGGGATGCCACGACCGGCCGCTTTCAGCCCACGCAGCAGCGGGCCCGCCTTGGCAGCGCGCTCAGCCACCAGCACGTCGCGGCCCCAGAAGGCGGGCTTGTCCCAACCGACGGCCCACACCGTACGAGCCATCACCGGACTGATGTCGAGGCTCAGCTCGTGCCCGTGCAGCGGATAGCCCATCTCGGTGCGCAGGGTGTCCCGGGCACCGAGACCGCAGGCCCGGATGCCGTGTCGTGCGCCGACCTCAAGCAGCCGGTCCCACAGCTCGGGCGCGCTCGTTCCCGGCAGCACCAGCTCATAGCCGCGCTCGCCGGTGTAGCCGGTGCGGCAGACCACCACCGGCGCGCCGCCGAGTTCGGCCTGCTCGAACGACATGTACGGGTGGCCGACGGGCAGACCGACCGCGGCCAACACCTCGTCACAGGCGGGCCCCTGCACGGCGAGGATGGCCTGCTCCTCGTGCAGGTCGACCACCTCGACGCCCGCTGGGGCGTCCGCGCGCAGCCGCCGGGCCACCTCCGCGGCGTTAGCCGCGTTTGGCACCAGCAGCAGGTCGTCATCGCTGACCAGGTAGACGATCATGTCGTCTACCACGCCCCCGACCTCGTCGTCACAGGCCAGCGTGTACTGCGCCTGACCTGGGTTGATCCGGTCAAGCGCGTTGGTCAGGCAGGAGTCCACATGACTGCGGGCACCGGGTCCGTGGACCCGCAGCGTGCCGAGATGACTGACGTCGAACACCCCGACCGACTCGCGGACGGCAGCATGCTCCTTGAGCACCCCTCCCCCGGCATACTCCAGCGGCATCTCCCAGCCGCCGAACGGCGCTGTCTTGGCACCGAGGACACGATGCCGGTCGTGCAGAGGTGACCGGCGCAGGGTCTGCTCATTCGACGGTTCGCTCATGCGGGGGAATCTATCGACCGTCGGCAGGCTCGGCGGCAGCGAGCATGCGGGCGATCACCACCTGCCCGCTGCCTCGGGCAAGTGCGATCGGGGTGCGTCCGTCGGCGTCGGGGATGGTCGGGTCCGCGCCGGCGCCCAGCAGCGCCCGTACGACCTGCTGGTGCCGACGCCCGCCGTCGCCAAGGACCACCGCCTCCAGCAGCGCCGTCCAACCGAGGTCATTGACGTGGTCGAGGTTGATGCCGGTGCGTGCCACCCGGCGGACGTAGGCGACGTGACCGCGTTCGCTGGCCGGGATGACCGAGGTGCCGCCGAAGCGGTTGAGCAACCCCAGGTCGGGGTCGGCCGGCAGCAACGTCTCCGCCTTGGCCACACTGCCGGTCACGCCGGTGACCAGCCAGGCGCTGTCCTGCTGGTCGTCCTGGGCGTCGGGGTCTGCACCGAGGTTGACCAGCAGCCGGGCGACCTCGACGTGACCGCCCGCAGCGGCCAG
>JACCYS010000223.1 GCA_013696365.1 Nocardioidaceae bacterium | reverse complement strand
CGCGCTGCATGGTCCGGCGCCGGCGCCAGCTGGCGGCGCAGCGGCTTGGGCAGTGAGCGCAGCAGCGCGGTGACCAGCTCGAGCCGCAGACCCGGAACCTGCCAGGCGAAACCAGCTGCGTGCACGTGCGGCAGCAACGCCAGCGGGATATCCACGGTGACCCCGTCGCGTCGGTCCCCAGGGTCGAACGCGTAGGTCAGCGGCAGCACCGACTCGCCCATCGTCCAGGTGTCCGGATACTCGCCGGGGTCAACCGCGTCGGCGTCCTCGCGCAGCAGCAGATCACGGTTGAAGTCGAGCAGGTCCGGTCGCCGATGCCGTTCGTCTTTCCACCAGGTGTCGAAGTGCCGACCGGACACGACGTCGGCGGGGACGCGCTCGTCGTAGAAGGCGACCAGGTCTTCGTCGTCGACGACGATGTCGCGGCGGCGGGTCCGCGCCTCCAGGGCCTCGACCTCGCGCCGCAGTGCCTGGTTGTCTCGGTGGAAGTGGTGCCGGGTGTCCCAGTCACCCTCGACCAGCGCCTGCCGGATGAACAGGTCGCGGGCGGCAGCCGGGTCGACCCGGCCCAGGTGCAGGCGCCGACCCACCACGATCGGGATGCCGTACAGCGTCACCGTCTCCAGTGCGACCGCCGCGCCCTGTTTGCGCTCCCAGTGCGGCTCGGCATACGCGCGCTTGACCAGGTGGGCGGCTAGCGGCTCAAGCCAGCCGGGGTCGATGCGGGCCACCTGACGGCCCCACAGCCGCGAGGTTTCGACCAGCTCGGCGGCCATGACCCACTCCGGGCGTGTCTTGGCGAGCCCGGAGCCGGGGAAGATGGCAAAGCGGGCCCCGCGGGCACCGAGATAGTCGCGGGTGTCGCGCTGGCGCAGCCCGACGTGGGACAGCAGCCCGGCGAGCAGCGCCTGGTGCAGCCGGTCGGGGTCCTCGGGTGCGCTCGAGACGGGGACGTCGAGGTCGCCGAGCACCCGGCGTAGCTGAGCGACGAGGTCTTGCCACTCGCGGACGCGCAGATAGTTGAGGAACTCGGCACGGCACATCCGGCGGAACTTGCTCGAGCTCATGGCCTGCTGCTGCTCGCGCAGGTGCCGCCACAGCGCCAGGTAGGACAGCAGGTCCGAGGTGGGGTCCTGGAAGCGCTTGTGCGCCGCGTCGGCGGCCTGCTCGGAGTCGCTCGGGCGTTCCCGCGGGTCCTGGATCGCCAGCGCCGCGGCGATCACCACCACCTCGCGTACGCAGCCCAACCGGTCAGCCTCAAGCACCATCCTGCCCAGGCGTGGGTCCAGCGGCAGCCGGGCCAACCGTCGCCCGATTGCCGTCAGCTGGTCGCTCCGCTCGCCCGGTGCGCGCTCCAGCGCCCCCAGCTCGGTGAGCAGCTGGGTGCCGTCGCGGATGCTGCGGGTGTCCGGCGGGTCCACAAACCCGAACTCTTCGACCGGGCCAAGACCCAGTGCGGCCATCTGTAACACGACCGACGCCAGGTTGGTGCGCAGGATCTCTGGGTCGGTGAACGCCGGCCGCGAGTCGAAGTCGTCCTCGGCGTACAGCCGGATGCAGACACCGTCGGCGGTACGCCCGCAGCGGCCCGCCCGCTGATTGGCCGAGGCCTGGGACACCCGCTCGATCGGCAGCCGCTGCACCTTGAGTCGCTGGCTGTAGCGCGAGATGCGCGCGGTGCCGGCATCGATGACGTAGCGGATGCCGGGCACCGTCAGGGACGTCTCGGCAACGTTGGTCGCCAGCACCACCCGCCGCCCGGTATGTGTCGCGAACACCCGGTGCTGCTCTGCCGCGGACAGCCGGCCGAACAGCGGGACAATCTCGACTGGGTCACGGCGGGAAGCCGCACTTGAAGCCAGGTGGTCGGACAACGCGTCCGCGGCGTCGCGGATCTCACGCTCGCCGGACAGGAACACCAGCACATCGCCAGGCCCTTCGGCCGCAAGCTCGTCGACCGCCTCGCAGAGCGCCTGCACGAGGTCGGCGTCGGGCTCCGGTGGTCGGTAGCGCACCTGGACCGGATAGGTGCGCCCCGACACCTCCAGCACGGGTGCGTCGCCGAAGTGTCGGGCGAACCTGTCGGGGTCGATGGTCGCGGAGGTGATGACGAGCTTGAGGTCGGGCCGGCGGGGGAGCAGGGCTCGCAGGTAGCCGAGCAGGAAGTCGATGTTGAGGCTGCGCTCGTGCGCCTCGTCGATGATGATCGCGTCGTAGCGCAGCAGTAGTGGGTCGCGCTGGATCTCGGTGACCAGGATGCCGTCGGTCATCAGCTTCACCAGGCTGTCGTCGCCCACCTGGTCGGTGAAGCGCACCGCATAACCGACAATCCCGCCCACCTCGGTCTGCATCTCGTCCGCCAGCCGCTCGGCAACGCTGCGGGCGGCGATGCGCCGGGGCTGGGTGTGTCCGATGTAGCCACGCCGGCCGTACCCCAGCTCGAGCAGCATTTTGGGGAGCTGGGTGGTCTTGCCAGAGCCGGTCTCGCCGGCGAGCACGACCACCTGATGTGCGCGCAACGTCGCCACGATGTCGTCGTGAGCCTGGCTGATGGGCAGCTCGGTGGGATAGTCCAGGTGCGGCGTCGCTGACTGGCGCCGCTGCGCCGCGATTTCTGCCGCCGTGACTCCGGCGGCAACGCTGGCCATCACCGCTGCCCGTCTGTCTCGGTTCCTGGACTTGCGGATGCCCTCGAGCCGGCGCCCGAGCCGATGCGCGTCGGCGAGTGCCAGGCTGTCGAGGCGCGCCCGCAGCGCGGACAGCTCGGAGGTGGGCGTACTCATCGGCTCGCCAGGATATGTCCGCGGGTGCCGCGCTGCCCGACTCAGCGCGCCACGTAAACGTGGCGCGCGTATCCCTCACGTGGCGCGCATGCCACGTGAAGCGCCGGTCCGCCACGTTTACGTGGCGCGCGAGTGGGAGAGTGGGCAGCGAGCGTTTCCCATTGCCCCGTCGTGCGGCAGAATGTGTCACTGGTCGTCAGACACTCATCATGCGGGGGATCCATGCGCCACTGGTTGCTGTCGTTCGCCGCGGTCGCGGCCCTGGTGTTGCCGACCTCGCTGGCGGCAGCGGCAGCGCCTGGTCCGGCCGGACCGTCGATACGCGGTCTGGCTCTGCCCGCCGCGGCCGTACCTGCCGGGTTCGCCGACACCGTCGTCGCTCGGATCGCCACGCCCACCGGCATGGCCTGGACGCCGGACGGCCGGATGCTGGTGACCCAGGATGGTGGCCAGCTGCGGGTCGTCCGCAACGGTCAACTGCAGGCCAATCCCGCGATCGACCTGACCGGCCGCATCTGTCCGGAAGGCGAGCGGGGCCTGCTGAGCGTTGCAGTCGACCCCAACTTCGCGCGGAACCAGTTCGTGTACCTGTTCTGGACCCACGACGCGAGCAACTACTGCGGGGTCGACGGTCCGAACGCACCGGAGAACCGCGTGACTCGGCACGTGCTGCGCTCCGACGACACGCTGGCGCCGGCCAGCGAGAAGGTGCTGGTCGACCACATGTCCGCTCAGCGCCGCAATCACAACGGCGGTGACCTGCACTTCGGCGCCAACAAGCTTCTCTATGTCAGCGTGGGCGATGGCGGCTGCGTCATCGACGATGCCACCCGCTGCGGCGCGCTGAACACCAACAGTCGTCGGCTGGACATCCCGCACGGCAAGATCCTGCGGGTCACCCGCGCCGGCCAGGTGCCGTCGACCAACCCGTACGTCGACGCGCCCGGCGCCCGCCGGTGCACCCTGCCCGCGGGAGTCGACACCGGCTCCGGCCCGTGCACTGAGACGTTCGCCTCCGGCCTGCGCAACCCATTCCGATTCGCTCAAGATCCGGACAGCAACCGCTTCTTCGTCAACGACGTCGGCCAAAGCGACTGGGAGGAGATCGACCGGTTGCGCAGTGGCGCCGACTACGGCTGGAACCGGCGTGAAGGTCCGTGCGTCACCGGCTCGACGACCAACTGCGGGGCGTCGGCGTACGACGACCCGGTGCATGCCTATTCGCATGCCGAGACTGGCTGCGGCTCAGTAACCGGTGGAGCTTTCGTGCCCGACGGGGTGTGGCCCGCCGATTACGACGGTGACTACCTGTTTGCCGACTACGTCTGCGGCAAGATCTTTAGGCTGTCGCCAACCGCGGCGGGTGGTTTCAGCCGCACCGAGTTCATGACCGGAGTCAGCGTTCCCGTGCACCTGGCATTCGGCCCACATGAGGACGGTCAGGCGATGTACTACCTCGACTACGGCGGTGGTGCCGTGCACCGGGTCAGCCACAGCGACGGCAACACCCCGCCGGTGGCAAGCTTCTGGCAGCGACCCGATGGGCGCACCGTCACCCTTGACGGGTCGGACAGCAGTGATCCGGACAGCGGCGACACGGTTACGAGCTGGCGGTGGGACTTCGGGGACGGCACGACCACATCAAGTACGACCCCGCGCATCCAGCACACCTATCCCGCCGACCGGGACTACCGCACCACATTGCGCGTGGTCGATCGCAACGGTGTGGTATCCGACCCGTTCAGCATGGACGTCTTCGCCGGGGAGCACCCGCCGGCGGTGAACATCACGGCTCCTGACCGGACAGCCCGCTTTGCGGTGGGACAGTCGGTGACCGTCACGGCCGAGGCCAGCGACCCCGAGGACGGGGCGCTGCCGCCATCGGCCATCGAGTGGACTGTCCGGTTGCGGCACGGTGGCCACTTCCACCCGTGGGACGGGCCGCAGAGTGGATCATCAATCACCGTCGACTACCCCGCCCCAGAGGACCTTGAGGCCACCGAGAACAGTCACCTGGTGGCGACCGCCGTGGCCACCGACTCGCGCGGGCTCACGTCCCGGTCGGTGCAGAAACTGCTGCCGCGTCGGGTGACCCTCGACTTTGAGACGGCCCCGGCCGGTGGTCGGGTGCTGGTCAACGACGCCGTCCAGCGCACTCCGGCAAGCCTGGTGTCGTGGGCCGGCTACTCCGTGCAGGTCAAGGCGCCGGACCAATGGATAGGCGGGGTCCCGCACGAGTTCACATCGTGGTCGGACGGCGGCAACCGCTGGCACTGGATCATCACCCCGGGCCGGACGACGACCTACACCGCGCAGTTCGTGCCGAAGTAGGCGGTCGCTCCCGCACGCCGGGCGTAGCAGCTCAGCGGCACGAGCGGCACGAGCGGCACGAGCGGCACGAGCGGCCAGCACACCACTGGTAGCGCTGCTGCAGCTCGCCCATCTCCGCCCGGACGCCGAGATACCGATCGCGGCCGGAAACGTTGCTCAACTCATACGGTCAGCAGCGGCGGCCGGATCGGCTTGTCGTCCATCTGCTCTTCGTTGGAGGACGGGTCGGTGCTGGCCCGCCCGGCGAAGACATCGGTGTAGGTGTCCTTGACGTTCGGCGTGGGATAGGGCGGATCGTCGGGCTCGGCGGGGTTGCCCGCATGCGGCGTCAACAACGAGGTGTAGAGGAAGAACGGTTTGGTCGCACCGGCTCGTCTGGTGATGAAGTCGGCGGCGAGCTTGCCCATGGTGTCTGTCTGATAGCCCGGGATGGTCTGGTTGACCCCCTTGATACTCCACCGGGTCGCCTCGTACCTTCGGCAGCGTCACCATGTCGTCGGTGCGAGCATCGTCGACGAGCACCAGCACGACGTTGGGCCGGCGCGCAGGCTCAATGGCGGTTGACTCGGCGGAGGTCACCGGTGCAGCGGCGGCAAGCCACGTGGTGGCGAGCAAGCTCGCCACGGTGACCAGCACGGATGCGCGGAGATTTCATTGTCAGCCCCCGAGACATACCAGACAATTGGTAACGGGAGCGTATGCCTTGTGTCAGCGCCATGATGCCGCAGTCGGTCATTGTCGCTGCTCGGTGTGACAATCATGTCGTGACCGAGTCGGTGTGGGACTACCCGCGACCACCACGGGTCGAATCGTCCGCCGAGATAGTCGAATTGACGCTCGCGGGAGAGCTCATTGCTCGGTCGACAGACACCGTGCGGGTGCTGGAGACCAGCCATCCGCCGACCTACTACCTGCCGACCGCCGACTTCCGGCCCGGGGTCTTGCAGCCGGCCGCAGACTCCTCCTGGTGCGAGTGGAAGGGTCAGGCGGTCTACTACGACCTCGTGGTCCACGACGTGCGGGTGGACCGCGGCGCCTGGGGCTACCCGCAACCAACCGCGGGATTCACCAAACTGCTCAACCTGGTGGCCGTCTACCCCGCCGCCCTCGACCGCTGCACGGTCGACGGCGAGGAGGTGCGGGCGCAGGCCGGCGGGTTCTATGGCGGCTGGGTCACCGACCGGGTGGTCGGACCCTTCAAGGGTGAGCCCGGAACGGCCGGTTGGTGAGCATGGACATCACCAAGTACACGCACTCCTGCGTGCGACTGCAAAGCGACGACGGTGCCCTGGTGATCGATCCCGGTAATTTCTCCGGCGACGACGAGCTCAAGCAGGCGCTTGACGGCGTCGAGGCCGTGTTGGTAACACACGAGCACCCGGACCACCTCGACGTCGACACGGTGTCGCGACTGCTGCGCGAGCGGCCCGACCTGCGGATCTGGGGCCCGGCGCCGGTGGCCGGCCTGTTCCCCGAGCACCGAGAGCGGGTCAACACCGTCGGTGTGGGGGAGTCGTTCGCGGCCGGTGGTCTCGCGGTTTCCACCCATGGCGGGCAGCACGCCCTCATCCACCCGAGCATCGCGGTGGTGCCAAACC
>JACCYS010000215.1 GCA_013696365.1 Nocardioidaceae bacterium | reverse complement strand
CGTGGTTGCCGGCTGACCGTCCATTCGTGCTCGCGCTGCGCGAGCGCCTGCTGGACGGCGAGCCGTTGCCGGGCGGCAACGTCGGAGGCTCGGTGCGGATCGGCTCGACGGTGCGCCGCCCCACCGGGTCGTGGACGCCTGCGGTGCATGCCCTGCTGGCCCACGTCCGCGGTCGTGGGCTGGATGGGGTGCCGCGGGTGCTCGGTTTCGACAGCCGTGGCCGGGAGGTGCTCAGCTATGCCGAGGGGTGCGCCACCGATCCCGACGAGGACGTGCCGGACGATCAGGTGGTTCAGGCCGGGGCGTGGCTGGCTCGTTACCACCGTGCGGTCGCCGACTTCGTCCCGCCCGCACAGACCGTATGGCGCAACACTGATCAGCCGTTGACCGCCGACGAGATTGTCTGTCACCTCGACGTCGCGCCCTACAACATGGTCATCGACGAGGGACTGCTGGTCGCTGTCATCGACTGGGACATGGCCGGGCCGGGTGCGTCGCTGGACGACGTGTCTTTCTGTGCATGGAACGCGGTGCCGCTGTTTCGCGACGTCGGGCCTGCAGAGTCGGCCCGACGGGTGCGTTTGCTGTGTGACGCGTACAAAGGCGCCGACCCCGGGGCGGTGCTGGACAATGTCACGCCGCGGATCCGAGGCGCCTGTGCGCGCATCGCCGCAGGCCAGCGCGCTGGCGACGTCGGCATGCTCAACTTGCGGGCAATCGACGAGCCGGCTCGTTCGCTGCGCCGGCTGGCTGCCCTCGCCGACCGGCTGCCTGCGATCAAGCGTGCGCTGCTGCGCTGAAGGTCGCTCAGCCGTGGCTAGACGACACCCAGATGCTGGCTGAGGAACTGCACCTGCAACAGCTTCAAGTTCTCGGCCACCACCTCTTGTGAGGCCATGTGGGTGACACCGGACAACGGCAGCACCGTGTGCGGTCTACCTGCAGCCAGCAGCGCCGAGGACAACTGCAGGGTGTGCGCGGCGACCACGTTATCGTCGGCAAGGCCGTGAATCAGCATCATCGGTCGCTGCAGCTGTCCGGCCAGCGGAAGCAGCGAGTTGGCGTCGTAGACCTGCGGTTGAGCGTCCGGGTGGCCGAGATACCGCTCGGTGTAGAAGGTGTCGTACAGCCGCCACTCGGTGACCGGCGCGCCGGCGACCGCGCACCCGAAGATGTCCGGGCGCCGCAGCACCGCCAGCGCGGACAGATAGCCACCGTAGGACCAACCGGTGATCCCCACCCGGGTGTCGTCGACGTCGTCGGGGTGCGCGGCTGTCACTGCTGCCAGCGCATCCACCTGGTCCTGCAAGGTGACGGCGGCCAGGTCGTCGCGCACCGTCCGGTCCCAGCCGGGTCCGCGGTTTGGGGTGCCGCGCCCATCAGCGACCACCACACAAAAGCCCTGGTCAGCCAGCCACTGCGCCTCCAGGAAGGGTCGCGACGCACACACGCAGACCGCGGAATGCGGACCGCCGTAGGGTGCCAGCACCACGGGCAGCCGCCGCGAGGCTCGGACATGCTCGCGCGGGAACAGCACCGCGGTGCGCAATCGTCGCTCGCCGACGCGCAGCATCGTCACCTGTGGGCGGAAGCCGGCGTAGGTCTGGTGGTTGTCGAGTTGGTGGCGCTCCCCGTCTGCCACCACAAAGACCTGCATACCGTCGGCGTCCAGACTCGATCGGGTGATGGCCCAGGTTCCGCCGGCAACCGTGCCGGAGTGCACGGCTGCGCCCTCGGTCATCGCGCCTGGCGCGATGCGGCCGCCCCACCCGACCCACCCCACCTGCATCTCGGTGGGCTCGGTCGTGGCGCGCACCAGCACACCGTCGTCGTGCACCCGGAGGACCGCGCTCACCTGCAACCCGGGCGGGCTGATCGGCTCACCGTCGACCGCCAGCCGATAGGTGTCGGTCGCCGGGTCGGCTTGCACCGTCACCAGGCCACCGACCGGTGACCACGCCGGCACCCCCTCGAACGGCTCCAACCACACGTCGTCGTGGTCCTCGGCAAGCACCCGCGTGGCCCCGGTGCAGGTGCCCCCGGATGTGTCGACAACAAGTACCTGCGCGCCGGTCTGGTCTCGGCTCATGACCTGCAGCAGCGGGGCACCGTGCTCGGACCACGAGACCCGCAGCAGATAGGGAAAGCGTTCGCGGTCCCAGTCGACCTGCCGTCGGGAGCCGTCCAGACCGATCGCCCACAGCGCCACGTCGGCGTCGATGCTGCCGGCGGCGGGATAGCGCTGCGCGACCGGTGGGTGCTCAGGGTGCGCCGGGTCTGCGATGTGCCAGACCGGCACCGCCGACTCGTCGTAACGCTCGACCAGCAGCGACTGACCGTCCGGTGCCCACCAAAAACCGCGGGACCGGTCCATCTCCTCGGCGGCCACGAACTCGGCTTGGCCCCACACCACGTGCTCGGTGTCGGGCCGCACCAGCGTGTTGCTGGCGGAGCCGGGCTGCGTCCCGACCACGTGCAGTGCGCCGTCACTGGCGTAGGCGACGTGGCTGCCGGTGGGGTCCAATCGAGGATCGATGACCTGGCCGGTCGAGCTCAGCTCACGTACACCGGACAAGCCCGGCCGGGACTGGTCGCCACCCTCGACATCGGCGAGCCACAGCCGCCCGGACAGTGCGAAGCAGGCGCGACTGGTGGCGGCGTCCGTCGCGTACGAGACGATGCCCACCCCCGACTCGCGGCTGCGCTCGCGCCGGGACCGTTCCGCTGCGGACAGCTGCTCGTCGCCGTCACCGAGCAACAGGCGGGGGTCTGCCAGGCAGCGTTCCCGCCCGGTATCGACCTCGTACGACCACAGCGCCCCGACCCGGTCGGTGCCGGACGAGGTGCGCAGGAACAGCACCCGGCGGCCGTCGTCACTGACCGACATCGATCGAGGGACCCCGAGGGTGAACCGTCCGGTGCGTGCGAACAGCCGGGGAAAGCTGACCGACTCGTGCAGCGGTCCGCTCAGTGCCGCATGGGTGTGGGTGTCGTCGGAGCTCACCGGGCGATCCTGTCAGCCGGCTGTCTGCACCGCGCCGTAGCCTGCTGGGGTGACCTTAACCACTGCCGACAGCTCTCGCGGTCAGAGACATTCAGCGACCGAGCGCCGGATCGTCCTTGTGCACGCGCACCCCGACGACGAGACCATCAACGACGGTGCGCTGATGGCGCGGTTGGTTGCGGAGGGGGCGCACGTCACGGTGGTGACCTGCACCCTCGGCGAGCTCGGTGAGGTATTGGTGCCCGAGCTTTCCGAGCTGGCAGCGGATCGAGATGGCGGACTCGGCGAGCACCGCATCGGCGAGATGGCGCAAGCGATGCGCGAGCTGGGAGTCACCGACCACCGCTTCCTCGGCGGCGCCGGCCGCTACCGCGACTCGGGCATGGTGTGGAGTGAGGCCGGCGGCGCGATGGCGTCCCCCGACCTGCCTGAGGGCGCCTTCTGGACCGCAGACCTGTTGGAGGCAGCCGACCACCTCGTCGAGGTGCTGCGTGAGCTGCGCCCACAGGTCGTGGTGACCTACGACCAGTTCGGCGGGTACGGGCACCCCGATCACGTGCAGGCGCACCGGGTCACCACCTACGCGGTCGCCCTTGCTGCGGTGCCGTCGTACCGGCCAGATCTCGGGGCAGCCTGGGACGTTGCCAAGGTCTACTGGACGGCGATGTCGGAGTCCAGGATGCGGGCCGGGATCAGGCGGCTGCGTGAGCAGGGCGACACCACCACCTTTGAGGGCATGGATCCTGACGGTCCGCTGCCGCCATTCGCGGTGCCTGACGAGCAGCTCACCGCTGCGGTGGACAGCACCGCCTACGTGCAGCAGAAGTTGGCCGCGATGCGTGCGCACGCCACCCAGATCGCGGTTGACGGGCCGTTCTTCGCGCTGAGCAACAACGTCGGCAGCGAGGTGTGGGGGATCGAGTTCTATCGGCTGGCGAAGGGGACACCCGGGCCAGCTGACCCCGACACCGGCTTCGAGGCCGACCTCTTTGCCGGGCTTCCCAGCGGCTCCGCAGATGATCGCTGATTCCGCGTGAGGGGCGGCGGGTGAGTCGCCTCAGCACTGCGGCCGTCGCGGCGCTAGGAGGCGCAGGTGTCGGGGTGCTGGCGCTGCTGACACACCGACTGGGCGGCAACACCCTGCCATGGGGGTTGGTGCTCGCTGCCGCGGCGTCGGTGTCGATCAGTTGGGCGTTGACCGTGCTGGATGCCGGCCCGATGGCCGTGGTGGCCTACGGGCTCGGCTGGGGGGCTGTGGTGGTGGTGGCTCTTGGTGGCCGTCCGGAGGGTGACTATCTGGTCGCCGCCGACTTGCTGGGCTGGGGTCTGCTGATCGGAGTGACCAGCGCGGTGTTCGTGGTGACTGTGCTTGGCGTCGCC
Source organism: Nocardioidaceae bacterium (assembly GCA_013696365.1). Classification (GTDB taxonomy): domain Bacteria; phylum Actinomycetota; class Actinomycetes; order Propionibacteriales; family Nocardioidaceae; genus JACCVL01. The sequence goes on along the minus strand of JACCYS010000215.1, from coordinate 3,001 downwards.
GTCGGCACCCGCCGGCCCCACTCGCGACAGCCGACCAGCCGGTCCGACCGCGTCGGGGCGTCGGGGCGTCCGGCCCGGACCTGAGGGTGTCCAGCCATACAATGACAGCGCTATGAGCAGCCCCGGCGACGACCCATCCTCACCCCCAGAGCCAGGGGAGCCGGCGGCGGACCCCGTGCGTCGCCGTGAGCGTCGCACTGCGGTGCTGGCTGTTGTCGGTGTGGTCGTGCTGCTGGTAGCGCTCTACGGCGCCGCCGTCGCGGTCGCTGGGAACCGGATCCCCACCGGCACCCGGGTCGCGGGGGTGAAGATCAGTGGGCTGACGCCGACGGAAGCGACCGAGACCCTCAACCAGCAGCTGGATCCGCGTACCAAAGAGCCGATCCAGCTGGTGGCGGCCGGTGACACCGCCAGGGTCGAACCCGGCAAACTCGGTCTGCGGCTGGACGTCGACGCGACAGTGGTCCGCGCCGGCAGCGGCACCAAACTAGACCCTCGCAAGCTGTGGGTGTCGTTCTTCGGCGGGGAACGGGTGGAGCCTGTCATCCGAGTGAAGCAAGCCAAGCTGATCAAGGGTCTGCGCGAGATCTCGGCCCAGACCGACCAGCGAGGCGTGCGGCCGGCCATCACGTTCCAAGGCGCGCGACCGGTGTTGCGCAAGCCCAGAGCCGGCGTCGAGATCGACGTCGGTCAGGCTGCGGTGACTGTGCTGGACTCATGGTTGGCGAGCGACGGGGCGATCGAGCTGCCGGTACAAGACACGCCGATCGAGGTCCGCAAGGCCGAGCGACAGGCGGCGCTTTCGCGGGCGGAGCGTGCGGTCTCCGAGCCGATCACGCTCGCCATCGTCGAGCGCCGAGTGCAGGTGGGTGCCCGGAAGTTCGCCCCGGCACTGTCATATCGGGCGGTCGACAAGCGGCTGAAACCCCGGATCGACACCAAGCTGTTGTCGCGCAGGCTGAGCGACGTTCTGTCGTCGGCAACCCGTAAGCCCAAAGATGCCCAGTTCGTCTTCGCTGATGGGCGCCCCCGGATCCGGCCGTCCCTAGACGGCACCCAGGTTGAGCTTCCCCGGCTCGCCGATGCAGTGCTTACCGCCGCCACGTCCAAGAAGTCTCGCACCGCTCGGGTGCGGGTGAGCAGGCAACGAGCCGAGGTGACCAAGTCGCAGTTGCGCAAGCTGGGCATCCGCCGTCAGGTCAGCACCTTCACCACCTCCTACCCACACGCCGACTATCGCAACACCAACATCGGCCGGGCCGCACAGATCATCAACGGCACCGTGCTCGAACCGGGGGAGACCTTCAGTCTCAACGACACCGTGGGTGAGCGGACCGCGGCGAACGGGTTCGTCGAGGGGTCGATCATCAGCGACGGCATTCTGGTCGAGGACTTGGGGGGTGGGGTGTCGCAGGTGGCGACGACGCTGTTCAACGCGGCGTTCTTCGCCGGCCTCGAGGACGTCGAGCACAAGCCGCACAGCTTCTACATCGACCGCTACCCGGTCGGTCGGGAGGCGACCGTCGTCTTCGGGTCCGTGGACTTGCGCTTCCGCAACGACACCCCGCACGGGGTCTACATCCGCAGCTACATCAGCCCGAGCTCACCGGGTGGTACCGGTCAGATGCATGTGACCATCTTCAGCACCAAGACCTGGGACATCGAGGCTCGCGCATCCGACCGCTACGACCCGGAGCCACCCGAGACCCGCCGCATCGACGATCCCGAGTGCGAGCCTTTCCAGGGGTACGACGGGTTCGAGATCGACGTCTACCGCGACTTCCGTCGGCCAGGGAAGTCCAAGGTGGTGCGCACCGAGACCTTCCACACCGACTACACCCCCGCCGACACGGTCATCTGCGAGTAGGCGGCTCGGGTGGACGAGCTGGTGCAACTCGAGGGGTACGAGTTCCCCCGCGTCTTGCTGGCCGGAGCCGGTGGGCCCCTGCCGAGGGAGTACGCCGGGCGAGCGGTGGTCGCCCCGGAACAGGTCAGCGAGCCGCTCCGATCACAGCTGGATCTGCCGCGCCTCCCGCTGCGTGGTTGGCGCGTGGTCCACGAGCACGCCGTCTCACCACCCTCGGTCCCCGGCGCGGGTGAGCGTCGCAACGTCATCATGGCCGCTCCGGCACAGCAGCCGGACCATTGGGTTCTCCTCCACCTGCACCGCCATGGCGCGGACAGTTCCTGGGAGGCGCAACTGGGCATGGAGATGCTGCCGTGCGACCGTCCCGGGCGGTGCGTCGGCGCCACCTGCGACCGACCTGGCCGGCGACAACGTCGGCGACGAGACCTGGCGCGCCGACGAGTGCGAGCTGGGGCTGGTTGTGGTGCGCCTGACCGATCCAGACACCGGCGCCCTCCTGCACAGCGGGCCGCACACCTTTGCCGAAGCGGGCCTTGAGCGCGTCGAGTTGTCGCGCGGCGGGTCGGCTCGGCTCCCGGTCACCGTCTGTCCGCCGGGGGCGCACCTGCTGGCTGCTGGGTCCTATGGCCTCACCGGGTTGTGGCCTTCGCTCGACTTGTGCGCCAACCCCGGCCGGCTGCGCCTGCACGGGGCTAGGAGTTGATGGCCGCGGCGAGAGCGCAGGCCAGCGCCACGGTGGCTGATGCCAGCCGCAGCTGGTCAGCCAACAGCAGCCGACGCAAGGTCCGACGATCGCGCCCGGCGGCAAGTCGGCCGTGCGCCGGGGCGGCCACCGTGGCAGTCAGACCCCCGGCCAGCTTGCAGGCGCCGACGGCCGCCACCGTGAGCACCCCGGGCCGGTCCAGCAACACTCAACCGCAAGCGACCGAGAGAGCAGCCCATATACGACGATCACCACCGGCGGGATGCGGCGGGAGTGCCGGACGTGGTGGGCGCGCCATTGCTGCGTGGGCACCTCGGCGAACGATAGACCAGGACCGTGACTGTCAGCTGGAACCCCAGGTGCAGCGCCGCCGCAACCAGCAGAAGCAGCAATGGGGCGTTAGGCACCCGCCCAGGCTGGCACGCCTGAGC
>JACCYS010000214.1 GCA_013696365.1 Nocardioidaceae bacterium | reverse complement strand
GTCCAGACCGGGTGCGGGCGCAACGACCTCGTGGCAGATGCCGTCCCGCTGCACCGACTCGACCACCGGGTACGCCGCCGTCTGGCCCGAAGGTGAGCGAGCCACCACGCAGGCAAGCTCGCGGACGAAGTCGACCCGCTCCTCGGCGAGCACCTCGACACCGGCTGCAGCCGCCGCGTCGAAGGCCGGCTTGCTGTCCGCCGTGGAGTCGACAATCCAGACTCCCTTCCCGTCGTAGCCACCCCTGGTGGTCTTCAGCACCAATGGAAAGCCGCCCAGCTCGTCGGCGACGTCACCGACCGACTGCGGCGAGGAGACGACCTGCCAGCGTGGGCAGGGCACCCCCAGCACCGTCATACGGCGGCGCATCACCGCCTTGTCCTGCGCATGCACCAACGCTTCCGGTCCCGGTCGGCAGACGACACCCTCGGCCGCCAAGGCGTGCAGGTGGTCGGTCGGGACGTGCTCGTGGTCAAAGGTCAGCACCGCACAACCGTCGGCCGCTTGGCGTAGCGCCTCCAGGTCGGTGGCTGCGCCCAGCTGCGGATCCGCCACCACCTGCGCCGCCGACACCCCTGGCGCCTCGGCGAGCAACCGCAATGGCACGCCCAGCGCGATGGCGGCCGGCTGCATCATCCTGGCCAGTTGGCCGCCGCCGATGACGGCGACGGTGGGGCCATCTACGGGGGTCTGCCGCGGGCCGCCGGTCACCGCAGCAGCCTAGTGGGATCATGAGTTGTGTGAGCGACCGCTGGCGTTTGCGCACCCCCGGGCGCGGAGACCACCGCTGATGTCGGTCGAGGCCGCCGTCTCGGCGGCAGGCCAGGCGCCGCCGGCATTTCTCGGGCCGGTCGCCGTGCTGATCGTGACCGCCGCGGTCATCGGGTTTGTCATGACCAAGGTTCGGGTGGTCCCGATCGTGGGCTTCCTGGCCGCCGGTGTGTTGATCGGACCGGCACAGCTCGGCCTGGTCGCCAACGGCGAGGCCGTGCAGGCAGCGGCCGAGATCGGCGTGATCTTGCTGCTGTTCACCATCGGCATCGAGTTCTCGCTGGACCGGCTGGCCAGGGTATGGACTTGGATCGCGCTCGGGGGGGCCGTGCAGCTGTCGCTGCAGATCCTGTTCGGCGCGGTCTTCTTCGTGTCGGTCGGCATGTTGCTCGACCTCGGCTTCGTGCTCGACAACCTCATGCTCGTGCTTGTCGGTTCACTGCTGGTGCTGGTGGTCAAGACCGTCACCACCGCGGCCGCCGTCGTGGCGCTGCGGATGCGATGGCGCACCGCGATCGCGACCGGGTTGCTGTTGGCGCAGGTCGGAGAGTTCTCGTTCGTGTTGCTCACCGTCGGCGCAGCGGGCGGTCTCGCACCGCTCGGTCTGACCGACGACGGCACCCAGACGGTGGTGGCGGTGACGGTTGTGCTGATGGTGTGCACGCCGTTGTTTGCCATCCTTGGTGCTCGGCTGAACCGTGCTGGTGGCAAACCTCCAGCCGCGAATCACAGCGACGGGCCCGTGAACGGGACCGACGGCGGGCTGACGGAGCACGTGGTGCTGCTGGGTTGGGGACCGAGCGCGCTCGAGCTGGCCAGCACCCTGCGCGCGCAGGACATCCCCATGCTGCTGACCACGTTGAACCCGGGCGGAGCCGCCGAGGCAACCGCCGCCGGGCACCAGGTGCTGCGCGGTGATCCGACCAAGGCGCTGGTGTTGCAGCAGGCGGGGTTGTCAACAGCCCGGCTGGTTGTGGTGGCCGAGGACGAACCAGACCGGGCGAGGACCACGGTGGCCGCCGCTCGGGCCATCACCGGCGCTCCCATCATGGTGCGACCGCTGGGCCCGGCCAACGTTGCCGAGCTGGCCGAAGCAGGTGCCGACCACGTCGTCGACCTGCACCGATCCTCCGGCCGGGCACTGGTCGCCTCGGTCCTGCACCGCCTCGGCCGCGGCCAGGTCGCCGCCGGCACGAGCCGTCCGGTGGTGGACACCAGCAGGGTGCTGCGCTACCCGTGGCCGCAAGACCGCGGCTGTGCGCACAGCGGGCTGTCACGCACCGTGCAGCCCGCCGCCGCTGGCTGTGTCGGGTGCCTGCACGAGGGCACCGACTGGGTGCATCTGCGGGGCTGTTTGAGCTGCGGATACGTCGGCTGCCGCGATTCATCCCCCCGCCGCCACGCCCGACAGCACGCGGTCACCGACGAGCATCCACTGATCGTCTCGCTGGAGCCCGGCGTGTCGTGGGGATACTGCCTGGTGGACGAGGTGCGAGTCGATGGGCCCGTCCGGTCAGCCCGCGAACGCTCGCTGCCGCCGCAGTGAGCCGCGAAGCATCGGTCACCGGCAGACGAGTGCTGGGACGTGAAGTGGCCGTTTTCGGCGTGGTGGGGCTGACCGGCTACATCGTCGACGTCGGTCTGTTCAACGTGCTGCGTTTCGCCGGCGAGCCAGGCCTTTTGTCGGACAAACCGATCACGGCCAAGGTGCTGTCGGTGTTGGCTGCGACGGTGATCACCTATCTCGGCAACCGACACTGGACCTGGCGGCATCGCAGCCGCCGGCCGGCGCGGCACGAAGCGGTGCTGTTCTTCGCCTTCAACGGCATCGGTTTGCTGATCTCGGCCGGCTGCCTCGCGATCTCGCACTATGTGCTGGGGCTGGACAGCGCCTTGGCCGACAACGTTTCTGCCAACGGGGTCGGGCTGGTTCTTGGCACCGCCTTCCGCTTCTGGGCCTACCGCACCCACGTGTTCAAACCCAGTGCCGTCGCACCGTGATCGGCTCGACGTCACCAAAGCCGCGCATGGGGCGAGGCGTCAGCCCACGGGTCACAAACGCCTCCGCCGACAGCGCCGAAGCCGTCCGTGAATCGATAATGGCGTGATTTCGACGCGCTATCGCGGTGAGACGTGCGGCCATGTTGACGGGCGGCCCGAAGACATCTCCCATCCGCAGCACCACCGGGCCGGTGGCGACGCCGAGGCGTACGTCCGGGAGTGCCTGATCCGGCCCAAGAGCCTCGATGATGGTCAGCGCAATCTCGGTGCCCACCACCGGTCGGGGGGCGACGAACAGCACCGAGTCGCCGAGTGTCTTGACTACCCGGCCACCGCCGGCGGTGACCAGGTCGGAGCACCTGCTCTCAAAGCTCTCCACCAGACGTGCCAACTCGTCGGTGCCGAGACCGTTGGACAGCGAGGTGAACCCCACCACGTCGGCGAAGCCGACCGTCTGCGTATGCGCCCGATCCTCAGGTTCGCTCGCGTCGTCGGTGTCTTTGTCGGCCACACTCGAAAGGCGCGTTGTGGCGGCATCCAGGTGCCGACGCCAGGCATACAGCAGCAGGTGCTCGAAGGCCGGCTCGGTGTCGTGAACTCCGGCGCGTGGGCGGCCGTCCTCGTCGGCCAAGGTCGACACCTGCCACTCCGCCAACCGGGACATCGTGCGGCCCAGCGCACGGGACAACTGCAGCACCGTCTGTACGTCGACGACACCGTCGCGCACCAGATTGCTCACCAAACACAGGGCCTCGACGTCGGCCTCGGTGAAACTGGCCGCCCCACCGGCGTCGGCGAAGCCCAGCGCCCGCCACAGCCGCCGCACGTCTGCCAGCGGCATGCCGGCTGCGTCAGCCACCTCGCGGCTGGTGTAGGTCATCTGCCACCCGGCATGCCGGTGCCGTCGTCGCTCAGGCCGTCGGGCCCGCCGAAGATCAGGTCGGTCAACCGTCGGTGCACCGCCTCGACCCGCGGGACGTCGTGCAAGCGCATGCCGGTCTGCTCTGAGGCGTCACTGACCACCAACGTGCCACAGCCCAACAACCGGTCGACCAGCCCCTTCTCGAAGGTCACGTCGTTCACCCGGCTCAGCGGCATTGCCCGACCAGTGCGGCTGAGCAGACCAGAGGTGTACAGCACCCGCTTTGTCGTCACGGTGTACTCAGTGGTGCGCCACCGCAGGAACGGCAGGATGGCCCAACCCACGAGCGCAACGGCCGTCACGGCCCACACCCCGGCGAGCACCCAGCCAGCGGCACCGTCGCTGCCACGACCACTCGCAAGCACCGCAGTCAGATAGCTGCCGATGCCCACCAGCACGATGAGGACCACCGCCGGCACGATCAGCGCCTTGACGTGGGTGTGCAACGACAACACGATGTCCTCCCCGTCTATCAGCAGTTTGCGCGGCACTGACATGCCCCGATGGTGTCAGATCGGCGGTTGCGGCTGGTCGGCTCACTGGATGGCTCACTGGTCGCCTCATTGGGTGGCTCGGACGTGCCTTACGTCGCCGACCGCAAGGGTGCGGCGGCCAACCGACGTGGCCACCACCAAGCGGCCACTCGTGTCGACGCTCTCGGCCAGACCCACGACCTCAGAACCATCGGGCAACTCGACCCGGACCTGGCACCCGAGGGTGCTACAGCGGCGTACGTAGGAGTCCTGCAGCTTGTCCGGGGCATCGGTCCAGGCGGCGTGCAGGGCCTCCAGAGTGCGCAACAGGCGCAGCAGGATCGTCTGGCGGTCGACGGTGGACGCTTGCTCCAACGCCAGCGACGTGGCCGCGACGACCGGCAGCTCGGCCCGGGTGGCGGACACGTTCAGACCGATACCAAGGACCGCCGCCGGGCCGACCGGGGTCTCCACTCGCTCAACGAGCACGCCGGCAAGCTTGCGGTCCTCGACCAGGACATCGTTGGGCCACTTGAGTGTGGCGTCCACACCAGCAGCCCGGCGAACGGCCTCGGCAACGACCACCCCGCTAAGCAGCGGCAGCCACGGCCAGCGTGCCATCGGCGCCTGCGGGTGCACCAGCACAGACACCGTCAGCGCTGATCTGGGCGGTGCCTGCCAGGACCGGTGGAGGCGTCCCCGACCGGTCAACTGGTGCTCTGCGACGAGGACCGCGGCGCCGCCTGGCTGTCCTGCCTCACCAGTGCGGGCCGCTGCCGCCAGGTCGGCGTTGGTGCTGCCGGTGCTGTCGACCACAGTCAGGTCGCGCCACCACGACCCCGGCTGACCTACCTGCAGTGCGCGGCGCAGCGCACGGGCGTCCAGCGGCGGTCGCTCGAGATCGCTGAAGGCAGACGAAGGGTCGGCGGACGTCACACCGCGCAGCCTATGGACCGGCAGACTGTCGGTGGCCAGTGCTGCAATAGGGACATGTTCGACACCGTGCTGGATGCGCTGGCGCAGGCGACCGGGTGTGACCGGTCGAAGCTGGGCGCGCTGGTTGGCGAGGTGCCACACTCCGAGGACCTGACCGCTGCTCAGCTGTGCAACCGGATCGCTGCTCAGCTGTGCAACCGGATCGCTGCTCAGCTGTGCAACCGGATCGCGGCCCAAGAGCGTCTCAGTCACGCGGTCCAGGCAACTCAGCTGTGCGACACCATCGCCTTCACCACGGTGCGACACGCAGACGACGTGCAACAGCAGGTCCCAGATCACCTGCACGGCCGCACCGCGGCCACGGAGCTTGCCTTCGCCATGGTGATCACCCCGACCAGTGCGCGTTTCCGCATCCACGACGCCACTCGCGCCATGGCGGACCATCCGGCGTTGCTCAGCCTGGTGGGCACTGGATCGGTCTCCATGACCGGTCTGCGCGGGGTGTTGTATGCGACCGAGGTTTTGGACCCCGATCTACGCCGAGCCGTTGATGGGCAGTTGGCCGCAGATGCGATGACGAGCAGGCTGACTCCGGGGCGGCTTGCGCAGGCAGCTGAGCGCCGAGTGCTGGCCGCCGACCCACTGGCGGCCGACAAGCGCGCCGAGCGGGCCAGGCTCCGCCGCAGCGTGCGGCTGAGCGACCCGATCGACGGGACCGCTGCCGTGCTCGCCCGGCTGCGCGCGGAGGAGGCGCTGGCGGTGTTCACCCGGCTGGACCGGACCGCGCGGGGTATGCGGCGCGACGGCGACGAGCGGTCCCCATCGATGACCTGATGGCCGATGTGCTGGTCGAGTCGCTCCTCGGTGTCCCCCTCGTTGGCGGCAAGTCGGCTGCGTCGCCAGCGACCTGGCAATCGGTCGACGGACAGGAGCCGTGGTGGTGGTCGGCACCACCACCGACGCCGGACGCCGAGCCGGGGCTCGACGACCCGGCGTGGGACGACTTTTGCGCGCTGGACCAGCCGATGGATCTGCCCGGCGACCACCCATTCGGCGTGGCGCAACCGCCCGCGCACGCACCGCCGGCGCGGTCGCCTCGGCTGCCGCTTGCGGCCGAGGTGCAGGTGGTGATCAGTGCCGCCACCTTGCTGGGGCTGGACGATCAGCCCGGGATGTTGCGCGGTTATGGCGCTGTGCCGGTTTCGGTGATCCGCGACATCGTCCCGTCCGCGCAGGCCGGAGGTGCCCCCACTACGCTGCGTGCCCTGCTTTGCGACCCGTTCGACGGCCGCCTCCTGGCGATGGACTCCAACGCCCGGCTTTTCACGGGCGACCTTCGCAACTTCGCCATGTGGCGGGATCAGGGCTGCCGGGTCTCAGGCGGGCAGGTGGTCGACATCGACCACATCCGTGAGCATCGACACGGGGGCCAGACTGCGGCGGCGAACGGGCAGAGCCTCAGCAAACTGGCTCATGTGCTCAAGGACCACCCGGGGGTCAACGTGACCGCGCTGCCGCCGCTCACGGTCGGCGACGGTCTGGACCACCTGCGCGTGCACGCACCCGACGTCGAGTGGCGTTGGCCCTCCGGCCACACCCATCGATGTCAGCCGCCGGCCGCGCTCGGACCCGGCAGCCGCCCGCACCCGCCCCGCAGCGACAGTGTGGGCGAGCGACACTTGGCCGCGCTGCTCTCCCGGGCGGGCTGAGTCTGCGGGTGCCCGCCCGACGGCTAGGGTTCCGCGGGTGAGCGAAGCATCGCCCGCCCAACCCGACGGCGCGGACATCCACACCACCGCCGGCAAGCTGGCTGACCTGGAGCGGCGACTGGATGAGGCGGTGCATGCCGGGTCAGCTCGGGCAGTCGAGTCGCAACACGCCAAGGGCAAGCTCACCGCCCGCGAGCGGATTGGGCTGTTGCTGGATGACGGCTCGTTCGTGGAGATCGACGAGCTGGCCCGGCACCGCAGCACCGCATTCGGCCTGGACAAGCGCCGGCCGTACGGCGACGGGGTCGTCACCGGCTACGGCGCCGTCGACGGGCGCCAGGTATGCGTGTTCGCGCAGGACTTCACCGTCTTCGGCGGCAGCCTCGGCGAGGTCTACGGCGAGAAGATCTGCAAGGTCATGGACCTGGCAATGCGCACCGGCAGCCCGGTCGTCGGGATCAACGAGGGCGCCGGTGCCCGCATCCAGGAGGGCGTGGTCTCGCTCGGGCTGTACGGCGAGATCTTCCGGCGCAATGCGCATGCGTCCGGGGTCATCCCGCAGATCTCGTTGATCATGGGCGCCTGCGCCGGCGGGCACGTCTACTCCCCCGCCCTCACCGACTTCACCGTAATGGTGGATCAGACCTCACATATGTTCATCACCGGACCAGATGTGATCAAGACGGTGACCGGCGAAGAGGTGACGTTCGAGGACCTCGGCGGCGCCCGCACCCACAACACCACGTCCGGCAACGCGCACTACCTGGGCAGCGACGAGACCGACGCGATCGACTATGTCAAGGCGCTGCTGGGGTTCCTTCCCAGCAACAACCTGGAGGAGGCGCCGGTCTACGACGAACCGGTCGTCGAGGAGATCACCGACGACGACCGGACGCTGGACGCGTTGGTGCCGGACTCCCCCCACCAGCCCTACGACATGCGCACCGCCATCCGTGGCGTGCTGGACGACGGTGACTTCCTCGAGGTGCAGCAGTTGTTCGCGCCAAACATCTTGGTCGGCTTCGGCCGGGTCGAGGGGCACGCGGTCGGGGTCGTCGCCAACCAGCCCGCGCAGCTTGCCGGCACGCTGGACATCGACGCCAGCGAGAAGGCGGCCCGCTTCGTGCGCACTTGCGACGCGTTCAACGTGCCGGTGCTGACGTTCGTCGACGTGCCCGGATTTCTTCCTGGCACCGGACAGGAGTGGGGCGGCATCATCCGCCGCGGGGCCAAGCTGATCTACGCCTACGCCGAGGCCACCGTGCCGCTGGTCACCGTCATCACCCGCAAGGCGTACGGCGGTGCGTACGACGTGATGGGATCCAAACATCTGGGCGCGGACATGAACATCGCCTGGCCGACCGCGCAGATCGCGGTGATGGGGGCGCAGGGCGCGGTCAACATCCTTTATCGCACCGAGCTCGCCGAGGCGGACGACCCGGAGGCGCGCCGGGCCGAGCTGATCACCGAGTACGAGGACACGCTGGCCAACCCCTACATTGCCGCGGAGCGCGGTTACATCGACGCGGTGGTGCAGCCGCACGAGACCCGCCTGGAGATCATCCGGTCGCTGCGGCTGCTGCGCTCCAAGCGCGAGACGCTGCCGCCCAAGAAGCACGGGAACATCCCGCTGTGACCGGGCCGCCGCTGCTGCGGGTCGTACGCGGCGAGCCCACGGACGAGGAGCTGGCTGCGGTGGTCACCGTGGTGGCTGCTGTGTTAGCGCGTGCGGCCGCAGCGGGTGAGCGGGCCGCCGCACCCCGGTCCGCCTGGGGGCACCC
>JACCYS010000327.1 GCA_013696365.1 Nocardioidaceae bacterium | reverse complement strand
ACGACGATCCAGTGGCCTTCGGTGCTGGTTATCGGGCGGCGATGGTGGTCAGCGCCGTGCTGTTGGCACTGGGTGGGCTGATGGCGCTGATCGGGCTGCGGCGTACGGGTGCGCAACTGCTGGCCGAGGCCGAGGCCGAGGAGCAGGTGTTCGAGCTGCCGCACTGTCCTCCGGCGTCGAGCACCAGGACAAATCAGAGCAGCCGACGCACCCAACGCCGCGGGGCGTAGCGCAGCATCGGCATCACCAGCCGCCACGGCCAGCTCGGCACCGCGGCGGTGTCGACCTCACGCTCGATCGCATCGACCATGGCTCGGCAGCCGGTCTCGGTGTCGACCATGTGCCGCACCGTATGGGCGACCTGCTCGTTCATCTCGGAGGCGATGTAGCCGGGGAACAGGGTGCTCACCGCGACGGCGCCGGTCCCGACCGGGCGCCGCAGCTGATCGGCGCGGATACCCTCGGCCAGGGCTGCGATCCCGGCCTTAGTCGCCGCGTAGGTGGTCATCGCCCCCGGCATACCGCGGGCGGCAGTGACCGACGAGATCACCACCAGGTGGCCGCCGCCGGCAGTCAACGCCTGCACCGCAGCCTCACACTGCGCCAGCGCGGACACGAAGTTGGTCATCGCGGTCTGCCGGTTGGCGTCGAACCGTCCGGACCCGATCCGGGCGCCCTTGCCGAGGCCGGCGTTGACGACCACCCGGTCGAGCCCGCCGAGCTCGTCACGGCAGCGGTCGAAGACCGTGAACACCGCATCGTGGTCGTCGACGTCGAGGTGGTGAATAGCGACACTGATCGTCGGGTTGACTGCAAGCAGCTCGGCACGCAGCGCCCCGAGGCGGTCCGTACGGCGTGCGGTCAGTGCCAGGTCACGCCCTCGCTCAGCGAACAGACGCGCCATCCCCGCACCCAGCCCGGAGCTCGCGCCGGTAATGAGGATGCGCTGCCTCACCGGCCGCCCGTCCATCGATACCTCATTCCACAAGTCACCCGCCCCACAGGAAACCTACGCTGAGGGCCCTGTTGACGCGCTCGGTTCCCCGATGGGCAAGGTGCCCACTGCACCGATGACTGGCGGAGGTGGGCGGGGAGGAGCAGGCGGGTCAGGTGACCGTAACGCCCACCCGGTGCAGGCCGGTCGCCCCATCGGGCCTCGGTGGTGCCTGCTCAACGACCTGAGGCTCCCCAGCGCTGTCGGTCGCGCGGACCTCGAGGACATGGTCACCCGGCCGTGCGGACCACTCCCACACCCATTGTCGCCAGGTGTCCACGCCGTCGGCAGCGGCCAGCCGGGTCTGCTGCCACTCGCCGCCGTCCACTCGCACCTCGACTGCTTTGATGCCGCGGTGCTGTGCCCAGGCGACACCGGCCACAGCCACTGTGCCCGCCCGCACGGTGGCAGACGATGCCGGCACGTCGATGCGCGACGCGGTCTTGATGGGTGCCTGCTCGGACCAGCCGCGTTCGGTCCAGTACGCGGAGAACTTCGAGAAGTTGGTGACCTCGAGATCGGTCAGCCACTTGGTTGCCGACACGTACCCATAGAGCCCGGGCACCACCATCCGTGCCGGGAACCCGTGCTCGATCGGCAGCGGCTCGCCGTTCATCGCCACCGCGATCATCGCGTCGCGTCCGTCGGTGAGCGCCTCGATGGGGGTCCCGGCGGTGAACCCGTCGGCGCTGGTCGACAGCACCGCGTCCGCGCCCGGCTGGACCCCTGCCTCGGCGAGCAGGTCGGCCAGCAGCACGCCCGTCCAGGTCGCGTTGCCGATCAGGTCGCCCCCGATCTCGTTGGACACACAGGTCAGAGTGACTCTGCGCTCCACCAGGCGACGGTCCAACAACCCGAAGAAGTCCAGCTCGAGCTCGTTCTTCACCGCACCATGGATACGCAGCGACCAGGTGGCGGCCGGCACGTCCGGCGGGGTGAGTGCGGTGTCGATGCGGTAGAAGTCGGCGTTGGAGGTCAGGTACGGCGTCAGGCCGCGCACATCCAGCGATGCCCCGGCCGGCACTGCACCGGCCGCGTCGGCCGCGGCCGGGATCGTGATTCCCCGGCGGGACGCCAATGCTTGGGCGGGTCCGAGCAGCCGGGACCCCACCCCACCCGCGATCAGCACAGCACCGGTCACGGCGACAGCCTCGAGGAACTTGCGCCGGTCGAAGTCGGCTCCGACATCGTCACCGGGGTGTGGCTCGCTCCACGAGCCTGCCTGTGCTTGCTGGCGGCGACCCAGCGCAGACAGCAGCCACGAAATCGCCACCAGGCTGACGACGAGCGCGACCAACGCGGGCAACACGGTCACCGGCGGTGAGCTGAGCGACGTACGGTCGGTGGCCGCCGCGATCAGAGCCAGCAGGCCGAGAATGGCTGTGATTGCCTGCGCCAGCCAGGGACGGCGCAGACCGAGCAGGCCGGCCAACGCAGCGACGGCAGCGATGACGGTATAGATGCCAGCCAGCAGCACCGGCTTGTCGGCGGTGCCGAACTGCTCGACCGCGAAATCCCTGAGCCAGGACGGTGCGAGAGTGATCGTCGCATTGCCGACCGACAGGATCGGGGACGGCACCCCGGTGAACAGCGAAGCAGTGAATGCCGCGGCAGCAACCCCGGCACCCGCCGCCAGCAGCCCGGCCCCGGCGGCGGCCAGCCTGGTGTCGGGACGAAAACTGGTCACATCCAGGGTTCGGCTCACGGGGTGCTGCGGATTGCCGCGGCGGCGTATACAGCGCGGGTCTGGTCAGCGACGGTGTCCCAACCGAACGCCTGCACCGCACGTGCTCGACCGGCCTCGCCCATGGCCGCTGCTCGGTCCGGGTCCGCGGTGACAGCGGTCAGTGCCGCGGCAAGGTCAGCCTCGTATAGGGCCGGGTCGAGCGGGGTGCCGGTGCCGTCGGCTGCCTGCTCGATCGGCACCAGCAGCCCGGTCTCGCGGTCGTTGATGACCTCGGGGATGCCGCCGGTAGCGGTGGCGACCACCGCGGTGCCACAGGCCATCGCCTCCAAGTTGACGATGCCGAGCGGCTCGTAGACAGAGGGACAGGCGAACACCGTCGCGACGGTGAGCAGCGTCAACACATCGGCGCGGGGCAGCATGCCGGCGATCCAGACGATGCCGTCGCGTCGCGTCCGCAGGTCGGCGACCAATGCCTCCACCTCGGCGCCGATCTCGGGGGTGTCCGGCGCGCCCGCACAGATCATCACCTGCACGTCCGGCGGCAACGACGAGACCGCCCGCAGCAGGTGCGGCAGACCCTTCTGCCGGGTGATTCGGCCGACGAAAACCACACTGGGGCGGTCCGGATCGAGCCCGAGCTCGCGGACCCGGTCTGAATCGTGCACCGGCTGCCACTCAGAGGTGTCGATGCCGTTGCGGACCACATGCACCCGCCCCGGGTCGACCGCCGGATAGCTGCGCAGCACGTCCGCGCGCATCGCGTCGCTGACCGCGATCACTGCGGCTGCTGCCTCGACGGCGGTGCGCTCCACCCACGAGCTGACGGTGTAGCCGCCGCCGAGCTGCTCGGCCTTCCACGGCCGCAACGGTTCCAGGCTGTGCGCGGTGAAGACGTGCGGGATGCCGTGCAACAGCCCGCCGACGTGTCCGGCCATCGCGGCATACCAGGTGTGTGAGTGCACGACGTCCGCGCCGGCCA
>JACCYS010000062.1 GCA_013696365.1 Nocardioidaceae bacterium | reverse complement strand
CTGCGGAGATGTTCGAACGCGACGCCTACCGTGACTACCTTGAGCTGCACGGACTCTCGGTGCAGCTCACCGAGGCGTTGGCGGAGCGCTGGCATGCGCGGATCCGGGCCGAGCTCGGCATCGACGGTGGGGACGCCTCGACGCTTGCCGGCATCCTCAAGCAGGGTTACACCGGTGAGCGGTACTCGTTCGGGTATCCAGCCTGCCCTGATCTGGAGGACCGGGCGACGCTCGTACGGCTGCTGGAGCCGGAGCGGATCGGCGTGACGTTGTCCGAGGAGCTGCAACTGCATCCCGAGCAGTCCACCGATGCGCTGATCCTGCATCACCCCGAGGCCGCGTACTACAACGCCCGCTAGGGCGGGGTGCGTCCCGCGTCACGCTCAGCCCCGCCCGCCTTCCTGCCGTTTGTGCTGCGCCACCCGCGGTTTACGTGGCGCAGTAACCCTTTGCGCGGCATGCGCGCCACGTGAAGGGACTGGCCGCCACGTTTACGTGGCGCGCGTACGGGGCGGGCGTACGGGGCGGCGCGTGGTGAGACCGGGTGAACGATCCGTGACCCACTCGTGACATCACGGGTGTTTCCACCGGCTTATCCGCTGGATAGGGTCGCGGCGGCTGGGGCTCTCCCCGGAGCCGCCATCGACAGGAGGAAAAATGAGGCTGCCAAGCACACCAACTGGCCGTGCACGCCGCGCGGTGGCGCTGTTCGCTGCTGCCGCACTGGCAACCGGGGCAGCTGGTTGCGCAGAGAGCGAGCGGTCCAGTGACTCGAGCTCCGGCTCGGGTGGGTCAGGCGGCAGCTTCGTGTTCGCCGGTTCGGCGGAGCCGGTGACATTGGACCCGTTCTACGCCAGCGACGGTGAGAGCTTCCGGGTGGCGCGGCAGATCTTCGAGGGTCTGGTCGGCACTAAGCCCGGCACCGCCGACCCGGCCCCGCTGCTGGCGGAGAGCTGGGAACGCAGCGAAGATGGCCTGACCACGACCTTCAAGCTTCGTGAGGGTGTCAAGTTCTCCGACGGCACCAACTTCAACGCCGAGGCGGTCTGCTTCAACTTCGAGCGTTGGTACAACACCCCGCCGGGCATCGCGCAGAGCGAGGACCTGTCGTACTACTACGGCAAGACCTTCCGCGGGTTCGCCAAGGGCAAGAACACCGACGGCATCTACAAGTCGTGCGAGGTCAAGGGTGAACTCGAGGCTGTCATCACGCTGACCGATCCGTTCGCCGGCTTTATCGCCGCACTGTCGCTGCCAGCGTTCGCCATGCAGAGTCCCACCGCGCTGGACAAGTACTCGGTGCCCGCCGGCAAGGATCCGCGCAAGGGGGAGTACGCCAACGAGTTCCCCACCGGCACCGGGCCGTTTGTACTCGGCTCGTGGGACAAGGGCAGCAAGGTCACGTTGGATCGCAACGACGACTACTGGGGCGAGAAGGCCAAGGTGGACCAGGCCATCGTGGTCGCCATCGCTGACCCCGGCGCTCGTCGGGACGCGCTCATCTCCGGTGACGTCGACGGTTTCGATCTGGTCGGCCCGGCGGACATCTCCACACTTGAGGACGAGGGGATGACCATCGCCGACCGCGACGCCTTCAACGTCTTGTATCTCGGCTTCAACCAGGCGGTCAAGCCACTCGACGACCTGAAGGTCCGCGAGGCCATCGCCCACGCGGTGAACAAGGAGGAGGTCGTCAGCGCATCACTGCCCGAGGGCACCGAGCCCGCGACCCAGTTCATGCCCGATCTGGTCAACTCCTACTCCGAGGACGTCACGACCTACGAGTACGACCCAGAGCTCGCCAAGCAGATGCTCGCCGACGCGGGACAGTCCGACCTCACCCTGGAGTTCAACTACCCGACGGAGATCAGCCGCCCCTACATGCCGTCGCCGGAGGCGACCTTCAACGTGCTGCGCAGCCAACTGAGGGCGGTCGGTATCACCATCAAGCCCACGGCGGACCAGTGGGAGGACTACCTGGGTGTAACCACCGGAACCGCCAAGCACGGCATCCACCTGCTCGGCTGGACCGGTGACTACAACGACGCGGACAACTTCCTCGGCGTCTTCTTCGGCACCAAGACCCAGGAGTGGGGCTTCGATAATCCTGAGCTGTTCGACGCCCTCAAGGAGGCGCGCGGGCTGAGCACGGTCGATGAGCAGGTCACCGCCTACAAGAAGATCAGCGAGGACGTGATGGAGTTCTTGCCGGGCATCCCGCTTGCGAGCCCGGTGCCGAGCCTGGCCTTCGCCCCCGGCGTCCAGGGCTACGAGCCGAGCCCCGTCCAAGACGAGGTGTGGAGCGGCGTCACCGTCGAGAACTGACCGCCGGTGCACCGGACGGGGTCCAGTAGCCGAGAGGGAGTGCCGAGGCGATGCTGCGGTTCGCACTGCGTCGACTCGCGCTGCTGGTCCCGGTGCTCTTTGGGCTGTCTGTGCTGCTGTTCGTGTGGATCCGGGTTCTGCCCGGCGACCCCGCCCGCTCACTGCTCGGCGAGCGGGCCACCCCCGCAGGCATCAAGCAGATCCGCGAGCTCTACGGCTTCGACAAGCCACTGCTCGAGCAGTACTGGGCCTACCTCGGACAGTTGGTGAGGCTCGACTTCGGCAGCTCAATCCGGGACGGCCGGCCGGTCACCGAGACGTTCTTCGAGCAGTTCCCCGCCACCGTGGAGCTGGCGCTGTTCGCGATCCTGTTCGCGGTGGTGCTGGGCATCCCGCTCGGATACGCCGCCGCCCGGCGACGCGGCGAAGCCGTCGATGGCGTGGTGATCACCGGCTCGCTGCTCGGGGTGGTGGTTCCCGTTTTCTTCCTCGCGATCCTGCTGAAGCTGGTGTTCGCCATCCAACTCGACTGGTTTCCCACCTCCTCGAGGCAAGACCCGCGCATCGACGCGACCCACATCACGAACTTCTACGTCCTGGACGGTCTGCTCACCCGCGAGTTCGACGCGTCCTGGGACGCGCTCGTGCACCTGGTGCTGCCCGCGGTCGCCCTCGGCACGATCCCGCTGGCGATCATCGTACGGATCACCCGGGCGTCGGTGTCGGAGGTGCTGAACGAGGACTACGTCCGCACAGCCGACGCGAAGGGTCTGCACCCACCGGTGGTGCGCCGCCGACACGTGCTGCGCAACGCCATGCTGCCGGTGCTCACCACGATCGGGTTGCAGGTGGGGTTGCTGCTGTCCGGGGCGGTGCTGACCGAGACGGTGTTTTCGTTCAACGGCATCGGGTCGTACCTGTTCGACGCCATCTCGCAACGGGACTACCCGGTGCTGCAGGGCTACATCTTGTTTATCGCGTTGATCTACTCGCTGGTCAACCTTGCGGTCGACCTTGGCTATGGTCTGTTCGATCCACGGGTGCGTGTCTCATGAGCATTGCCGCGCCCACCGAACCCAGCGGTGCCGGTCAGCCAACCCCCGTCGCCGACGTCGCGGGTGAAAGCTTGCTGCGCGGAGCCTGGCGTCGGCTGCGCCGCAGCCCGCTCGCCATCGCTGGGGCGGCGATCGTGTTGGTGTTCGTGGTGGTTGCGCTGGCGGCGCCGCTGCTCGCGCCGTACGAGCCTGCGAGCACCCAGTGGGCCGGACTGGTGACGCCGCAGTCGGTGCCCGGCCCTGCAACTGACCACCTGCTCGGGCTGGACTCGTTCGGCTCCGACATGCTCACGCAGCTGATCTACGGAGCGCGCCAGTCGCTGATCGTCGGTGTGGTGTCCACCGTCCTCGGCTTGAGCGTCGGCGCGACGCTTGGGCTCGCGGCCGGTGGTTTCGGCGGCAAGGTGGACACCATTGTGATGCGGCTGGTCGACGTTTTGCTGTCGATTCCCAGCCTGCTGCTGGCAGTGAGCGTCGCGGCGGTCATCGGGCAGAGTCAACTGTCGGTGATGATCGCCATCGGTGTCGCACAGGTACCGGTTTTTGCTCGCCTGCTTCGCGGCTCGATGATGTTGCAGAGCAAGTCCGACTACGTGCTGGCCGCCGACGCGCTCGGTATCCGGCGGCGGCGGATCGTGATGGGCCATGTGCTGCCCAACTCGATGGGCCCCACCATCGTGCAGGCCACCCTCGCTCTGGCCACCGCGATCATCGAGGTGGCGGCGCTGTCCTTCCTCGGGCTCGGTGACGGCGACCCCGCGGTCGCGGAGTGGGGACGAATGCTGGTCGCCGCACAGGAACGCTTCGGCAACGACCCGCGCCTCGCCGTGTACCCAGGTGTCTGCATCGCGATCACTGCACTCGGATTCACCCTGTTCGGTGAAGCGCTGCGTGAGGCGCTCGACCCCAGACAGCGCCGGTGAGCCCGATGACGCGACCGGTGGGTGTACGCAGCGAACCGCTGTTAGAAGTCGAGGACCTGGCGGTGGTCTTTCACGGCTCGCGCGGTGACGTCGAAGCGGTCAGCGAGGTCAGTTTCTCGGTGCGCCCCGGCGAGCACGTGGCGCTGGTGGGGGAGTCCGGCAGCGGCAAGTCGGTCACCGCACTGGCGGTGATGGGGTTGTTGCCGCTACGCAGCACGACGGTGCGCGGATCGATCCGGTACGACGGAGACGAGTTGCTGGATCTGGATGCTCGGTCGCGGCGGGACCTGCGCGGCGCCGAGATGGCGATGATCTTTCAAGACCCGATGACCTCACTGAACCCGGTCGTCCCGATCGGGGTGCAGATCGGCGAGGTCCTGCAGCGGCACAAGGGCCTGCGCAAGACCGAGGCGCGGGAGGTGTCCGGCGACCTGCTCGGTCGCGTCGGAATCTCCGACGGCAAGCGGCGGTTGAAAGAGTATCCGCACCAGCTTTCGGGCGGGATGCGGCAGCGGGTGCTGATCGCGATCGCCCTCGCCTGCGAGCCGCGGCTGCTCATCGCCGACGAACCCACCACCGCCCTCGACGTCACCATCCAGGCGCAGATTCTTGAGCTGCTGCGCGAGCTGGTGTCCGGCACCGGCACGGCGTTGGTGATGATCACACACGACCTCGGCGTGGTCGCAGGGCTGTGCGACGAGGTGCACGTGATGTACTCCGGCAGGGTGGTCGAGTCGGCGCCGCGACGCTCGCTGTTTGGGGAACCCCGCCACCCCTACACCGGCGGCCTGCTCGGGTCGATCCCGCGGCTGGACTCCGCCCGCGGTGAGCCGCTGACCCCCATCCCGGGCTCGCCGAACGACGCCCTGCCGTGGACACACTCGTGCGCGTTCGCACCACGCTGTGGCAACCGGGTCGACAAGTGCACCGTCCAAACGCCGGCATTGCGGGGGAGCGAGCACGTGAGCCGGCCCGGTGATGAGCAGGCCCTTCGCTGCTTCAACCCACTGGACACCCGGGAGGCCTCGTGAGCGCGGCGACCGACGGCGACGACGCCGACCCGCTGCTGAAAGTGCGCGGTCTGAAAGTGCACTTTCCGATAACGCAGGGGATCTTGCTGCAGCGGACGGTGGGGCACGTGCAGGCAGTCGACGGGGTGGACCTGGACGTGCGCCGCGGCCAGACCCTGGGGCTGGTGGGGGAGTCGGGGTCGGGCAAGTCGACACTGGGGCGAGGGATCCTGCGCCTGGGCGTGCCGCTGACCGCCGGCACCGTCGAGTACGACGGCGTGGACATTGCCGGGTTGAAGGGCGAACGGCTGCGCAAACAACGCAGTTCGATGCAGATGGTCTTCCAGGATCCGATGGCCAGCCTGAACCCGCGGCAAAGCGTCGAGACGCTCATCACCGAGCCGTTGCTCGCGCACGGCAAGCCCGTCAACTCCGACACCGTCGGACGGCTGCTTGAGCTCGTCGGATTGCCGCGAGGGGCTGCGCTGCGCTACCCGCACGAGTTTTCCGGCGGTCAACGGCAACGTCTCGGCATCGCCCGCGCCGTCGCCCTCGAGCCTGCGCTGGTGATCGCGGACGAGCCGGTGTCGGCGCTCGACGTGTCGGTGCAGGCGCAGGTGCTGAACCTGCTGGAAGAACTGCAGGAGCGGCTGGGACTGACGTATGTGGTCATCGCCCACGACCTCGCCGTCGTGCGACACGTCTCAGATGTCGTTGCCGTGATGTATCTCGGCGGGATCGTCGAGGAGGCCGACTCCGACGACCTGTATCAATCCCCACTGCACCCGTACACCAGGGCCCTGATGTCGGCGGTGCCGGTGCCCGACCCCGAGGTCGAGGACCACCGTGAGCGCATCCTGCTGCATGGTGACATCCCTTCGCCGGCCGATCCGCCGGCGGGCTGTCGCTTTCACACCCGGTGCCCCTACCGCCAGCCCACTCGCTGCGACGACGAACGCCCCGAGTTGCGCGTGCTGCGACCCGGACACAGCGCTGCTTGTCATTACGCCGAACAGATCGCTCGCGGCGACATCGAGCCGGCCGACGCAGCTCAGATGGTCGGCACCAGCTGAACGACTGGGCACTGGCTGAGCGACGCGAGGTGCCGTTGATGTATCACCGACAGGGCTAGCAGCACCTATCGGGCATGGGCGGGCCTCAACCTTTATCGCCGGAAGCGGTGGCCGAAGAGCTGGCTGCGTTCGACGCCGAGCTTGTCGAAACATCGGCCGCGGTCACAGCCCCGGCTACTTGTCCGGTGTCGGGGTTGGGACCGGGCAACGGTGGCGGACTACCCCCGAACTCCGGGCACAGCGCCTGATGGGCGCACCAGCCGCACAGCGCGGAGGGGCGCGGACGCCAGTCGCCGCTGCGGGTGGCCCGACTGATCGCCGCCCACAGCGCGTCCAGCTTCCGTTCGGTGGCGAGAAGGTCGGCCTCGTCGGGCACGTAGCGCACCACCTCGCTGTTGCCCAGATACACCAGTTGCAGCAGCGCAGGCAGCACGCCGCGGGTACGCCACAGCACCAGTGCGTAGAACTTCATCTGGAAGAGCGCCTTGGCCTCGAAGTGCTCACTGGGTGAGCGGCCGGTCTTGTAGTCGACCACCCGGATCTCACCGGTCGGCGCAACGTCGACGCGGTCAACGATCCCGCGCAGCAGCAGCCGGGAGTCCAGCACATGCTCGACGTACAGCTCACGCTCGGCCGGCTCGAGCATGCTCGGGTCTTCGAGGGTGAACCAGGTCGCCAGCAGGGCGCGGCACTGGGCCAGGAATGTTCGGCGGTCGAGTGGCTGCTGCCCGGCCTCCGCCGCAAACATCTCGGCCACCCGCGCATCTGAGGCCAGCACCTGTTCCAGCAGTGGCTCGAGCAGCGCCTCCGCCTCGGCCGGTACGCGCCGTGCAGGCGGCAGGTCGAAGACGCGCTCGAGAACCGCGTGCACCAGCGTCCCGCGGAAAGCGGCCGGGTCGGCCGGCTCGGGCAGCTTGTCGATCGTGCGGAAGCGGTAGAGCAACGGGCAGCTCATAAAGTCGCTGGCTCGCGACGGTGACAGGGTCCCCACCGGCGCAGTGCCGGGAGAGGCGGGTTCGGTCACCGAAGCAGTCATACAGGCACCCTAGAAGCCGCCACCGACAACTCGGTGGGGTTCACCGCCGGGCGGCTAGCGTTGGGGGCATGAGCCGACCGTCGACGCCGCAGAGCCGACCCGGCGTCGTGCAACTCGGGACGGTAGCCGGGGTGCCGGTGTACGTGCGGACGTCGTGGTTCCTGGTGGCCGGGCTCATCGCCTTCCTGATGGCACCACGCATCGAGGTTGTGCAGCCCGGTCTGGGTCTGTTGGCATACGTTGCCGGTGCCGCGTTCGCGGTGCTGCTGTACCTGTCGGTCCTGCTGCACGAGATTTCACATGCGTTGGCGGCCAAGGCATACGGCATGCCGGTGCGCTCGGTGGAGCTGCACTTCCTCGGCGGCGTCACCGAGATCGCCGAGGAAGCCAGCACAGCGACCCGCGAGGCGGTGATCGCCGTGGTCGGCCCGCTGACCTCGCTGGCTGTTGGTGTGGCTGCCTATGCAGCGGTGCCGTTCACGCCCTCGGGGCTGCCGGCCTTCGCTGTGCAGGCATTGGCAGCGGCCAACCTCATCATCGGCGTGCTGAACCTGCTGCCCGGGTTACCGCTGGATGGCGGGCGAGTGCTGCGAGCAATCGTGTGGGGTACGACCGGCCGGCCGCTCACCGCTTCGCTGGTCGCCGGATGGGCCGGGCGGACGCTGGCGGTGCTGGCGTTGGGCTACCCGTTCCTGCTGGCCGGGGTGACCGGCAGTCAGCTGCAGATCATCGACATGGCCTTTGCGGTGATCATCGCCGCGTTCTTGTGGACCGGCGCCACGCAGGCGATTGGCCAGGCCCGAATGCGCTCTCGGCTGCCGACGCTGCACGCGCGCCAGCTCGCTCGCCCGGCGCATGCCGTGCTGCACGATCTGCCGTTGGCAGAGGCTGTCCGGCAGGCACAACACGCCCGAGCGGGTGGCCTTGTCGTGGTCACGGGGGATGGTTCTCCGGTGGGGGTTGTCAGCGAACAGGCCGTCTTTGCCACCCCGGATGAACGACGGCCCTGGGTGAGCGTGGGCTCGTTGGCGCGATCGCTGGAGCAGGGGTTGCTGTTGTCCGCAGACCTGTCGGGCGAGTCCCTCGTCCGTGCCATGCAGGACACTCCCGCCGGCGAGTATGTGTTGGTGGACAGCGACGGCTCGGTGGTTGGCCTGCTCGTCAGCGCAGACGTGGACGCAGCCTTCAGCCGCGCCTGATCGAACAGGGCAACGGCGGCCGGATTAGAGTTCTGCCACATGACTGACGCGGTGCCCGACACCTGGTCCGGGGTACATCGAGGGCCATTTCGAGCCGATGAGTGGGCCCGGCTCACCGACGCCAAGGGCCGACGGCACAACATCCGGCTCGCACCGGGTGACACATTCTTCACCAACAAGGGGGCCATCGCCCACGATGACCTGATCGGCTGCCCAGAGGGTGTCGTCGTGACCTCCTCTGGTGGGGCGCCCTACCTTGCCTTCCGGCCGTTGCTCGGCGAGTACGTGGTGTCCATGCCTCGCGGGGCGGCGGTGATCTACCCCAAGGATGCGGCGCAGATCGTCGCGTCAGCCGACATCTTTCCCGGCGCGCATGTGGTTGAGGCGGGTGCCGGGTCGGGCGCCCTGACGGCACACCTGCTGCGCGCCGTCGGGCCGCACGGACGGGTGACGTCGTACGAGCGACGACCCGACTTCGCAGCCATCGCGGCAAGCAACGTGGATCGCTTCTTCGGCGAAAGACACCCCGCCTGGCACCTCAGCGTCGGTGACCTGATCGACCAGTTGTCGGTCGACGGCGATGGCTCAGTCGACCGGGTCATCCTGGACATGCTCGCCCCCTGGGACTGTGTCGACGTCGTCGCCGACGCGTTGATCCCCGGCGGGATGGTCTGCGTCTACGTCGCGACCACGACCCAACTCAGCCGGGTGGTCGAGACGCTGCGTGCCCACGGCGGCTTCACCGAGCCGTACGCCTGGGAGAGCCTGGTGCGCTCGTGGCATCTGCAAGGTCTTGCCGTGCGCCCCGATCACACCATGACCGGGCACACCGCTTTCCTGGTGACCGCCCGGCGGATGGCGCCGGGACACACCCCGCCCATGCGCAAGCGGCGACCCGCACCGGGTGCCTACGGTCCGGACTACACCGGACCGCGCCCGCCGGACCTCCCGTTGCCGGTTACCGAGGCAGCGACGGACACCGAGCCCGGCGCCCGCGGACGCTAACCGGCATCGCCGCACACCATGACGTCCGACCAGCTGCGTGCACAGATCGAACGCACAGCGGTGCAGGCGGCAGTCTCGGTCGGCTGCCGGTTGCATCTCGATGTGCGCGACCCGCTGGTGCTGTCGGCCCGAGGCACGGTGCTGGTGCATCTTCGGCCGCTGCCTTGGTCGCCAGGGTCGGCACGCTGACGGCGCTAAGTCGGCGCGATCCGGCAGCCTGGATGGCCCGTGAGGTGCGGGTGTCCGCTGCTGCTTGGTCGCTCGACGGGCCCGTGGTGCCACCGGCAGCAGGCATTGATCCCGGCCCGCATCCAGACGGTGGTCTGCTGGTCACGTTGTGGGACCACGTGCGCGTCGAACCGCGGCGGCCCCCGCCGGCGCAGACCGGACGGTCCCTGGCAGAGCTGCACCGCTGCTTGCCGTCAGTCGGCCAGCTCAGCGACCTGCCCTGGTTAGCCCCGATCGTCGACCAGGTCGACGATCTGCTCGCCCTGCTCGGGCGCGAGCGGCAGGTCGATCCGCGGACACTGCGGATGCTGCGAGCGGAGCAGCAGGACGTGCTCGACACCATCACCGCTGAACCGTCCGGCGACGAGGTAGTGCTGCATGGCGACGCGCACGCAGGCAACCTGTTGTCGATCGCTGGCCGCTGGCTGTGGACCGACCTCGAGGAGACCTGCCGGGGGACGGTGCTGTGGGATCTTGCGGTCGCCGCGGGGCAGGGTTTGTCCGCGGCAGAGGCGGCTGGGCTGCTCGCGTCCTATGCCACGGCCAGCCGCCGCGACCTGGTCGAGACGGCCGACCTGGAGCCGTACCGGCGCGGCCGCAGGCTGGAGGCGGCGCTGTGGTTGTGCTCGATGGCTCAGCACTGGCCCGAGCGTTACGCCGGGCCGGCGTCGGCCCAGATGGCACGGATCAAGGCAGCCCGGGAGCAGCGCTGATCGGCCGTTTGTCGCGGCGCCATGACGATCTGGTCACAGGCGCGCGCGGCGGGTCGCTGGTGCGGGCATGCGCCCAGAGCGCGGGGTAGGGTCGCAAAAGTCTGCAGAGACGTACGTACGGAGGTGGCCCGGATGAGTCCCACCGACGAGTCGCGCCCCGCGGGGGAGCTGACCGCCGAG
>JACCYS010000180.1 GCA_013696365.1 Nocardioidaceae bacterium | reverse complement strand
CCGAGCGTGACGTCACCGCACCCATGCCGGGGACTGTGCTGGCAGTGCACGTCGTGGCGGGCGAGCGGGTCGATGCCGGTGCCGCGCTGGGAGTGCTGGAGGCGATGAAGATGGAGCTCACCCTCACCGCACCCACCACCGGCGAGGTCACCTTCGCCGGGGTGGCCGTGGGCGACCAGGTGCCGATCGGGCACGTGCTGTTCACCGTCGAGCCGCTGGACGAGGCCTGATGAGAAGCCCTACCCCGCAGGTCGTCCGCGACCCGTCGCTGCCTGAGGCGGTGACCATCTGGGAGGTCGGCCCCCGAGACGGCTTACAGAACGAGTCGGTGACGGTGCCGCTGGAGGTGAAGGCCGAGCTGGTCGGACGTCTGGTGGCTTCGGGTCTGCCGGTCGTGGAGGCGACCAGCTTTGTGCACCCGCGCTGGGTGCCGCAGCTGGCCGACGCCGCTGAGCTGGTTGCGCGTCTCGCCGCCGACGGCCTGCTGGCCGGCGAGACGCCGCTCCCGGTGCTGGTGCCGAACGAACGCGGCCTCGACCGGGCGCTGCGGGCCGGGGTCACACATGTGGCCGTGTTCCTCAGCGCCACCGAGACGTTCGCCCGCCGCAACCTCAACCGTGGTCTGGACGAGCAGTACGCGATGGCCGACCCAGTTGTGACGCGGGCCAAGGCCGCCGGCCTGCACGTGCGGGCGTACCTGTCGATGTGCTTCGGCGACCCGTGGGAGGGCGACGTCCCCGTCGACCAGGTCGTGACCGCCGGCCGCCGGCTGCTCGCGATGGGCGCCGACCAGCTCAGCCTCGGCGACACCATCGGCGTCGGCACCGTCGGCCACGTCAGCGCGCTGCTGCGTGCGTTCGCCGAGGGCGGCACCGCCCCGGGTGAGCTGGCCATGCACTTCCACGACACGTACAGCCAGGCGCTGGCCAACACCGTGGCGGCGATGCACGCCGGGGTGACCACGTTCGACGCAAGCGCCGGTGGGCTCGGCGGCTGCCCGTACGCGCACAGCGCCACCGGCAACCTCGCGACCGAGGATCTGGTGTGGCTGCTCGACGGGCTCGGTGTGCATACGGGGGTGGACCTGGCCGCGGTGGTCGACACCAGCAGTTGGCTCGCCGGTCACCTCGGGCGGCCCAGCCCGTCGCGGGTCGTCCGCGCGCTTGCGGACTAGCCTCAGCGCCCATGGGTGAGCTACAGCGGGTCTATGTGCACATCGGGCCACCCAAGTCGGGCACGACATTTCTGCAGAACGTGTTGTTCGCCAACAAGGACGCCCTCGCGGCGGCTGACGTCGTGCTGCCCGCACAGGACTGGCCGGCTCATCGCCGCGCCTGCGTGCGGCTGATGCAGCGGAGCGCTGAGACGCCCCCGACCGCAGCGGCCGGCGACGCGCCGCGGGACCCGTGGGACCGGCTCGTGGCCCAAGCCCGGCGCTCGGGGGCACAGACCGCGGTGTTGACGGCCGAGCAGCTGTCCGTGGCCGAGCCGCACGCGATCGGGGCGTTGGTGGAGTCCTTCGCCCCCGCGCAGATACACGTCGTCTACTCGGCGCGTGACTTGGCCTCGGTGGTGCCGGCTGACTGGCAGACCCGCCTGCGCAATCGAAAGGCGCCGACCTGGCGTGAGTTCTGCGACGCCGTCCGCGACCCGGGCGGACCCCATTCGCTCGGCGGCGCCTTCTGGCAGCACCAGGACCCGGGTCTCGTGCTGCCGCGATGGCTGCAGCACGTGCCGCCGCAGCGGGTGCACGTGGTGACGGTGCCGAGGTCGGGGTCCGACCCGGGGCTGCTGTGGGGCCGATTCTGTGCGGTGGTCGGGCTGGACCCCGCGCAGTACAGCCTGGACGTGCCCCGCAGCAATGCGTCGCTCGGCGGGGTCGAAGCCGAGGTATTACGCCGGCTGACCGCTCGGGTCGCCGACCGGCTGTCGGTGCCGGTCTATACCGACCTGGTGAAGATCTTCGTCGCCCGTGAGGTGCTGGAGCGTCGCGAGCAGTCGTTCCGGCTGGTGCTGCCGGAGGCCGAGCACGCCTGG
>JACCYS010000174.1 GCA_013696365.1 Nocardioidaceae bacterium | reverse complement strand
TCGGCCAGCATCGGTAGCACCGGCAACCAGGTGCTCGAGTCACAGCCCAGTCCGTGCAGCAGCAGCAGCGCGGGACCCTCACCGATCCGCAGGTACGCCCGTTCGTGGCCGTGGACCAACACCCGCTGCAGCTGCAGGTGGTCCATGCCGGTAGACCCTAACCGCCACGGGGTTAGCCTTGCCGGGTGGCGGCACCGTCGGCGAGCGCGCTGGCCCGCCGGCTGGAAAAGTCGGTTGGGCCGCTGTCCAGCGCCGCGCTCGCCCGGATGGAGCGGGACCTGGCCTGGTTTCGTGAGCTGTCCGCGGCCGACCGCAGCTGGGTTGGGCTGATCGTCCAGAACGGCATCGCCGAGTTCGCCTCGTGGGTGCGCAACCCCACCCCGATGTCGGCGGTTGCGGTGGCGGTGTTCGGCAATGCGCCGAGGGCGCTGACCCGGGTGGTGAGCCTGCAGCAGACGGTCGAGCTGGTGCGGGCCACCATCGACGTGGTCGAGGCCGACGTCGACCGGCTGTTGGGTCCCGTCGACGGCGCCGGGGCACGCGAGGCGATGCTGCGTTACTCCCGCGATGTCGCGTTCGCCGCCGCCGAGGTGTATGCCCGTGCCGCCGAGGTGCGCGGCGCCTGGGACGCCCGACTGGAGGCGTTGGTCGTCGATGCGGTGTTGCGCGGCGAGGCCGACGAAGCCGTACGCTCCCGCGCTGCCGCGCTGGGCTGGGAGTCGTCCAGCGCAGTTAGTGTCGTCTTCGGCTACGCGCCCGACGGCACCGCCGCCCAACGGGGTGACATCTCCGCGGACGCGATCGAGGCGATCCGCCGCGAAGCCCGCCAGATCGGCGTGGACGCCTTATGTGCGGCTCAGGGCGACCGACTTGTGGTCGTGCTCGGGGGGGTGTCCGACCTGGACAAGGCAGCGGCAGCGGTCGCGCAGCATTTCGGGGCAGGTCCGGTGGTGATGGGCCCGCTGGTCGCCGACCTGCCAGCAGCAAGCATGTCCGCGCGCAGCGCCGTGGCCGCGCTACGCGCGGCCGGCGGCTGGCCGACCGCGCCGCGACCGGTGGCAGCCGACGACTTGCTGCCCGAGCGTGCATTGTCCGGCGACGGGCACGCTCGCCATCACCTGGTCGAGGCCATCTTCCGCCCGCTGGCCCGTGATGCCGTGCTGCTGGAGACGCTCTCGGCCTACACCGACCAGGGCAGCTCGCTCGAGGGCACCGCGCGGGCACTGTTCGTGCATGTCAACACGGTGCGATACCGGCTGCGCCGCATCGAGGACGTCACCGGACTGGCGCCGGCGCATCCGCGGGATGCCTACACCCTGCGGGTGGCGGTTACGCTCGGCCGGTTGCGGACGCCGGAGCGCGAGTTGTAGGAAACCTACAAAGACGTCCAGTGAACTTCGTCCGCTTCGCAGCCGAGCACATCGACGTCGGCGCGGGAGGCTTGCCCAGTGCTTGTGATCGTCGCCCCCGGACAGGGTGCCCAGACTCCCGGCTTCTTGCGGCCGTGGTTGGAAGACCCGGTCTTCGCCGACCGGATGCACTGGCTGTCGACGGTCGCCGGCATCGATCTGGCCCAGCACGGCAGCGAGTCCGACGAGGCGACCATCAGGGACACCGCCATCGCGCAACCGCTGTTGGTCGCCGCTGGTCTGGTGGCGGCCCTGCAGCTGTTCCCGCACCCAGCAGACGCCTTCGGCTCGGTCGGGGCCGCCAGCGGGCACAGCGTCGGGGAGATCACCGCCGCGACCGGCGCGGGGGTGATCAGCGCCGAGCAGGCCATGGTGTTGGTGCGCGAGCGCGGCCGGGCGATGGCAGCGGCTGCCGCGCGTACGCCGACCTCCATGACCGCGGTGCTCGGCGGCGACCGGGACGAGGTGCTCGCTGGCTTGGAACGGCATGGATTGACCGCCGCCAATGACAACGGGCCGGGCCAGATCGTGGCCGCGGGCACCGAGGAGCAGTTGGCTGCGCTGGCAGACGACCCGCCGCCCAGAGCCCGGCTGGCGCCACTGTCGGTTGCTGGGGCGTTCCACACCGAGCACATGGCGTCTGCTGTCGACTCGCTGGCCAAGCTGGCCCGGTCGGTGACCGTGCACGACCCACGGTTGCGGCTGATCTCCAACGCCGACGGCCAGGTTGTGCACGACGGCACAGACGTGCTGCGGCGCATCGTCGGCCAGGTGGCCCGCCCGGTGCGCTGGGACCAGTGCCTGCAGACGATGAGCGACCTCGGGGCGACCGGCATTCTTGAGATGCCGCCGGCCGGCACACTCACCAGCATCGCCAAGCGCAACCTCAAGGGGGTCGCCACCTTCGCGCTGAAGACCCCCGATCAGCTGGACGCCGCTCAGGCCTTCGTCGAGCAGCATGCGGTCGCGTCTGAGCTGACCGATTCGCCCACCTGGCGGTTGCTGGTCGCCCCCGCCAAGGGCACCTTCGAGATCTCCACCAGCCGCGGCCCCGACGACCGGTTGCAGGCCAAGGACCGGGTCGGCACGGTGCGCAGCCTGCGCGACGAGATCCCGGTGATCGCGCCGTACGGCGGGCATGTGGTGGAGTGGCTCGTGCAAGACGGAGACCTGGTGGCACCGGGCCAACCGCTGGTCCGGCTGCATCCGGAGGCCGGCCAGTGAGCGGCACGATCGCGGACGTCTCGTCGACCGGCGGCCCCTCTCGACTGCTCGGGATCGGCGCGTACCGCCCACACCGCTCCGTGCCGAACGCCGAGATCGTCGACGCCATCGACTCCACCGACGAGTGGATCCGCAGCCGATCGGGAATCACCAGCCGGCGTTTCGCCGGCCCAGACGAGACCATTGCGATGATGTCGCTGGCCGCGTCAAGGCAGGCACTCGACGACGCCGGCGTGGCGGCGGCCGACCTCGACTGCGTGATCGTGGCGACGATCAGCCATCTGCTGCAAACCCCCGCGGTGGCCACTGCGATCGCGGCTGAGCTCGGAGCCACCCCGGCCGCCGCCTTCGACGTGTCCGCGGCATGTGCCGGCTTCTGTTACGGCATCGCGATGGCCGCCGACATGGTCCGCGCCGGCACCGCTCGACATGTGCTGGTCATCGGGGTCGAAAAGTTGTCCGAGATCACCGACCCAACCGACCGCTCGACGGCGTTCATCTTCGCCGACGGCGCCGGTGCCGCGGTGGTCGGACCGGCCGACGAACCGGGCATCGGGCCGGTGGTGTGGGGGTCGGAGGGCGAGCGCTTCGACTTCATCCGCCAAGACGCCTACTGGCCCGTCGATGGCTTCGGTGCCGCCGACGACGACCCGGAGAACTCCAAACCCGCGCACACCCTGCGGATGGAGGGCAACCCGGTATTCCGGTGGGCCAGCTTCGAGATGCCGAAGGTCGCCATGCGGGCGCTGGAGGCTGCCGGGGTCACCGTTGCCGAACTCGACGCGTTCGTCCCGCACCAGGCCAACATGCGGATCACCGACACGATGGCGCGCCAGCTCAAGCTGCCGGACCACGTGGCCATCGCCCGCGACATCGCCGAGCAGGGCAACACCTCCAGCGCTTCGGTGCCGTTGGCGTTGCGACGGCTCATCGACGAAGGCGAGACCCGGTCAGGTGATTTGGCCCTGCTCATCGGCTTCGGGGCCGGCCTCGCCTATGCCGCGCAGGTGGTCCGCGTGCCCTGACCGCCACAACTGTCCCGATATACCCGCCAATCGACCAGACCAGACACTCACCAAGGGAGCACCCATGGCAAGCACCGAAGAGATCCGCACCGACCTGGCCGACATCGTCAACGAGGTCGCCGGCGTCCCCGCTGACGACGTGCAGATGGACAAGTCGTTCGTCGACGACCTCGATGTCGACTCGCTGTCGATGGTCGAGGTGGTCGTCGCCGCCGAGGAGAAGTTCGACGTCAAGATCCCCGACGACGAGGTGAAGAACCTCAAGACGGTCGGCGACGCGGTGGCGTTCATTGAGCGCGCCCAGGCGGCATGACCCGTACCGTCGTCGTGACCGGTCTCGGCACGACCAGCCCCGTCGGCGGCGACGTCCCCACCACCTGGGGGGCGTTGCTCGCCGGCACCTCCGGTATCGCCCGGATGACCCACGACTGGGTCGAGCAGTTGAACACCCAAATTGCCGG
This sequence comes from Nocardioidaceae bacterium, assembly GCA_013696365.1. Taxonomy (GTDB): domain Bacteria; phylum Actinomycetota; class Actinomycetes; order Propionibacteriales; family Nocardioidaceae; genus JACCVL01. Next base: position 10,270 of record JACCYS010000174.1, on the reverse strand, counting down.
TGAGGTGGCGGTCGAGCCCAGCGAGGTGCTCGAGCGGGTGCAGGCTCGTCGGCTCGACCGGTCCGGCCAGTTCGCCATGATCGCCGCGCTCGAGGCCTGGGCAGACAGTGGGCTGGCCGCCGCCGACGAGGCCGAGTCCGGCCCCGACCGCGAGCGGGTGGCGGTGGTCTGCGCCACCGGCATCGGTGGTGTGACGACACTGCTGTCCAACTACGATGCGCTGATCACCAAGGGGCCGCGGCGGGTGTCCCCGCTGGCGGTGCCGATGCTGATGCCGAACAGCGCAGCGGCCAACGTGGGGTTGCGCATCGGCGCGAAGGCGGCGGTCAGCGCACCGGTGTCTGCCTGCGCCTCGGGCAACGAGGGCATCGCGTTGGGCATCGACATGATCCGGCTGGGGCGCGCCGACGTGGTGCTCGCCGGCGGCACTGAGGCCGCCGTGCACGCGTTGCCGATGGCTGCCTTCGGCAACATGATGGCGTTGTCCAAGCGCAACGACGAGCCCGAGCTGGCATCCCGTCCGTGGGACGTGGACCGTGACGGGTTCGTGCTGGGCGAGGGCGCCGGCATGGTGGTGTTGGAGTCAGCGGAGCACGCCGCCGCCCGCGGCGCCCGGGTCTATGCGGAGGCGGCCGGTGCGGGGATCACCGCCGACTCGCACGACATCGCGCAGCCCGACCCGCAGGGCCACGGTGCGTTGCGGGCCGTCAAGCGGGCGCTTGCGGAGTCCGGACTGGAGCCGGGCGACATCAAGCACATCAATGCGCACGCCACGTCCACGCCGCAGGGTGACGTGACGGAGGCGCTGGCGATCCGGAACGCACTGGGTCCGGCCGCCGACCAGGTGGTGCTGACCGCCACCAAGTCGATGACCGGCCACCTGCTCGGCGCGGCCGGTGCGCTGGAGTCCATCGCCACCATCTTGGCGCTGCACCACCGCGTCGTACCGCCGACGATCAACCTCGACACCATCGACGAAGGCGTTGACCTCGACATCGCCACCAAGCCCCGCGATCTGCCCGCAGGTGACCTGGCGGCGCTGAACAACTCCTTCGGCTTCGGCGGACACAACGTCGCCCTGGCCTTCCGTACCGGCTGACAGGACCGCCGCATGACCGCAACCAGTGCTCGGCCCGCGCCCGTCAAGCTGCCCCGCGACCAAGACCCGCGCAACCCGGTCACGCGGTTGAGCACCTTATTTGACGAGAGCACGATGCAGCTCATCACCCCGGACGACACGTCGGGGATGCTCGCCGCTGTCGGCCTGGTGCACGGCACCCATACGGTGGCTTTCTGCTCGGACGCCACCGTTATGGGCGGGGCGATGGGCCATGAGGGCTGTCAGGTGGTCGTCACGGCATACGAGCGGGCGGTGGCAGACGGCGCGCCGATCGTCGGTTTGTGGCACTCCGGTGGCGCGCGGCTGGCCGAGGGCGTGTTGTCGCTGCACGCCGTCGGCCTCATCTTTCAGGCGATGACGCTCGCCTCCGGCAAGGTGCCGCAGATCTCGATCGTGCTCGGACCAGCCGCTGGCGGCGCCGCGTATGGCCCGGCGCTGACCGACGTCGTGATTCTTGGTCCCGAGGGGCGGGTGTTCGTCACGGGTCCAGACGTGGTGCGCTCGGTGACCGGCGAGGACGTCGACATGGCCCGTCTCGGCGGGCCCGAACCGCACGGGCGCCGGTCGGGGGTGGTGCACGTGCTGGCCGACTCCGAGCCACACGCGCTCACTGAGGGGCGGCGGCTGGCGTCGCTGCTCGGCGACCAGGGCGAGCTGGACGTTGACCAGGTCGCCGACGTCGACCTGGGCATGGCGCTGCCGGAGTCGATCCGCCGCGCATACGACGTGCATCCGCTGGTCGCCGGCATCCTGGACGCCGACAGCGGTCTCGAGCTGCACGCCAAGTGGGCGCCGAACATCACCACCACCCTGGGACGCATCGGCGGGCGCAGTGTCGGTGTGATCGCCAACAACCCACTGCGCCTGGGCGGCTGCCTCGATTCGTCCTCGGCCGAGAAGGCCGCTCGCTTCGTCCGGATGTGTGACGCCTTCGGCGTGCCGATGGTCGTGGTTGTGGACGTCCCCGGCTACCTACCGGGAGTGGGCCAAGAATGGGACGGGGTGGTGCGCCGCGGCGCAAAGCTGCTGCATGCCTTCGCCGAGACCTCCGTGCCCCGGGTGACCCTGGTGACCCGCAAGGCCTACGGCGGCGCCTACATCGCCATGAACGCACGGTCCCTCGGTGCCACCAAGGTGTTCGCGTGGCCCGGGGCGCAGATCGCCGTGATGGGCGCTGCGGCCGCGATCCGCATCTTGCACCGGCGCAAGCTCGCCGACGTCGCGCCGGACGTACGCCCGCAGGTCGAGGCCGACCTCGCCAGCGAGCACGAGCGAATCGCTGGTGGTGTCGAGCGGGCCGTCGAGATCGGTGTGGTCGACGAGGTCGTCGAGCCAGCCAAGACCCGGCGCGCCCTGGCCGGCGCACTCGCACAGGCCTTGGCCGGGCAGCCCGTGCGGGGCGCACACGGCAACATCCCCCTGTAGTTCTTGAGGAAAAGAGCCCCTGAGGCACACTGTCCCGGTGCCGATCACCGACAACTCCGACAAAGCGGGGAACACCGACAAGGCGGGCCGCCCGGTCCGGCTGGCCATTACTGTCGTGCTGGCGCTGGTCGCGTTCGGTGTCGCGGTGGGTCTGGTCGTTTCCTACCTCTCGACGACGGCGCTGAAGGCAGCGGGGATCGACGGCTCCACGTCTGATGCGGTGACGGCTACCCAAGAGCCGGTCATATCCCCCACTCAGCGACCCGGGACTGCTGCGGCACCTTCGCGCGGCGGCCAGAAGACGGCCCAGAAGACGGCCCAGAAAACGACCCAGAAGGCAACCCAGGAGCCCGAGAAGAAGGACCCCCAAAAGAAGCGCAAGAAGAAGCCGCAGGAGAAACCCAGTCCGGACCCCAAGAAGCCTTCCCGTCAGGGTCCAGGTCAGCTGCCCGGCACCCTGCGCGTCAACGACGGGCGCGTTCCCGCGTTCAAGCAGGTGCGGTTGCGCGGCCGGATCCCTGGGGTCAGGTCGGGTCGCCGAGTGCAGGTTGAGCGGCTCGAGGCCGGTCGGTGGCGACGCTTCCCGGTGACCGCGCGCGCCGAGGCACGCGGCGAGTTCTCGGTGCGGGTGGCGCTGGGCCGCCCCGGCGCGAACGTGTTACGGGTGCGGCTGCCCGGCACTCGACGGCTCACCGGGCAGGCCACAGTGACCGTCCGATAGCTGGTACCGGCCGGTCGAAGTCAGACGACCTGGTGCAGCCACCGGACGGGCGCGCCGTCCCCGGCGTGCCGGAACGTCTCCAGCTCGTCATCCCACGGCTTGCCAAGGAGCCGGTCGAGGTCATGCTCGAGACTGCCCTGGCCGTGCGCCGCATTCAGCAGGGCGGCTCGCAGCCGGTCCTCCGGGATCAGCAGGTCACCGTGCAGTCCCGCGACCGCGTGAAAGATCCCGAGCCGTTCGGTGTAGGAGTACCTCGCCCCCTCGCTGGCTGCAGTGGGCTCCTCGGTGATCTCGAAGCGCAGATGGGTCCACCCACGAAGCACGGATGCGAGCCGAGCTGCCGCCCCGATAGTGGCTTGCCAGGACAGCTCCGCGCGATAGGTACCGGCCGCAGCAGGTTGCGGGGTCCAGGACAGCTGTGCGGGCACGCTAAGAACGCCACCGACGGCCCACTCGACATGCGGGCACATCGCCGACGGCGCGGAGTGGACGTAGACCACGCCCCGTGTCATGACCGGCACCCTGACCTCCCAGGCTCGAGGTTCGCCTTCCCCAGCGGCCTCGATCGGCGGGCGGTCAACTGTCGATCACCGTCCAGTGTGCACCACAGGCACCATCCGCACCAGCACCCGCCCGGCACGCGCCCGTTCGACTGACGGACAGTCCCCTGGATTGGTGCCCGGCCCGGCCGTATGGTCATCGGTGTCTCACCGCAACGGGTCGAGACCACGCGAGGGGAGAGGGGCGTGCGCGTCATGTCAGTGAGCGTGCGAGAGGCACCCGAACGAAAGCGCTTCGAGGTGTTGGTCGATGACCAGGTGGTGGGGTTCGCCGTCTATCACGTTGAGGACGGCCGGGGGGCTATCCCGCATACCGAGGTGGACCCGGCACACGGTGGCCGGGGGCTCGCCAGCGAGTTGGTCCACACAGTGCTGGAGCGCGCTCGGCAGCGCGAGGAGCTGATCCTGCCGTACTGCCCGTTTGTCGCGGCCTACATCCGCAAGCACTCCGAGTACCTCGACCTGGTGCCGATCGAGGAGCGCGACACCTTCGGTCTCAGCGCAGTGAGCTGACGCTCCCCGGCGGAACAACGAGGTGAACGGCACACGTACTGCTGGCGTCACCACTGCCATTTTGCCGCTAACCTAGGGGCAATGTTTCGACGTCCTTACACGATGGCTATCGCCGTCGCCGCGCTGACCGGCACAGTCGCGGTCGTGATGTCGCTGTACACCGGTCTGGAATTGCGCGACCCAGACGGTATCGCTGGCCCGTCGTACGTGCGGCTGCCGCTGATCCTGTTCCTCTTCTTCATCGCCGACATGCTGCCGCGCGCGATCCGGCGGGTGAACGACGTTGGCCAGATCTGGTCGTCGTGCCGGGACGTGCTGTATGAACGGTGGCCGTGGTGGCGGGTGCGGATCGCCCTGCTGGGCCTGAGCGCGTTCTATCTCACCTACGTCAGCTACCGGAACCTGAAGAACTATGTGCCGAGCGTGCGCGACGAGCGATACGACGACTGGCTGCAGATCACCGATTCCATCTTGTTCCTCGGCGCGGATCCGGCCGTGCTGCTGCACCAGGTGCTCGGCACCGGGATGGCGGCGCACGTCTTGTCGGCGGTCTACATCTCCTACCTGATGCTGGTGCCGATCTCGCTGGCGGCCGCCCTGGTCTGGAACCGCAACATCAGCCTCGGCTTCTGGTACGTGACCGCGCTATGCATCAACTGGTCGCTGGGTGCAGCCAGCTACTACCTGCTGCCGTCGGTCGGCCCCCGATACATGGAAGGCGAGTACTTCTCGGAGGTGCTGCCAGCCACCGGCGTGAGCGCACTGCAGGACAGCCTGTGGGGCTCGCGGCTCAAGGTGCTCATCGATCCGCTGGACACCAACTCCATCCACGGCGTGGCAGCGTTCGCGTCGCTGCATGTGTCGGTGGTGTTCACTGCTGCCTACTGTGCCCACCGGGCCGGGCTGCACCGCATGCTGCGAGCGGCACTGTGGGCCTATCTCGGGCTGACGGTGCTGTCCACAGTCTACTTCGGCTGGCACTACGTCGTCGACGATATCGCCGGGGTGGTGATCGGGTGGATCGCCGTGACCCTCGGGGCGCTGGCGACCGGCAACCAGGCGCTGCCCGGTCGGCACGCTGCCCGAAAGCCGGAAACCATCGACGCGAGCAACACCCCAGAGCACCAGCTCACCTGACATGGTGGCGATCGTCGAACGATCGAGCGTCAACCTGCCCAATGCGTTGACGCTCGGACGTTTGCTGGCCGTCCCGCTTTTCGTGGTGCTGCTCATCAATGACAACGGCTCGACCGAGTGGCGAGTGCTGCTCGCTGCCGTCTACCTCGGCGCCTGTATCACCGACCTTGTCGACGGACACCTGGCCCGTGCTCGAAACCAGGTGACCGATTTCGGCATCCAGGCCGACCCGATCGCCGACAAGGCTCTGGTCGGCACGGCGCTCATCGGGCTGTCAGTGCTCAGCGAGCTGCCTTGGTGGGCCACCGTCGTCATCCTCGGTCGCGAGCTGGCGGTGACCGGCCTGCGCCTGCTGGTGCGCCGGCACGGTCTGATCCCCGCCTCGCGTGGCGGCAAGCTCAAGTCACTGAGCCAGAACACCGCGGTGACGCTGTATCTGCTGCCGCTGACCGGCCTGCTCGCGGAGGTACGGCTGCCCGTGCTGATGATCGCGGTCGTGGCGACGGTGGTGAGTGGCGCCGACTACGCGGCCCAGGCGGCCCGGCTGCGAAAAGGCAACTAGGTCGATAGTTCACGCACAGCAGCAACGACTGTTGACGCGGTGAGACGCCCACGACCCAGCCCGACCTCAACCAGGTCGTCAAAGACCCGCTGGTCAGCCGCAGCGGCCCGCACCGCGGCCCTTACTAGGGCTGGCCTGGACACCAGACTGGCTCCGACTCGGGTGTGCAGCAGGTGCCGTCCCAGCAGCGCCCGTACGGCCTGGCGGTGCAACCGACCCGCGTCGGCGCCACAGTGTTGACCCCGCAGCGATTGCACCGCACACCGCCCGGCCAGTACGCCGGTCGCCACCGCGTAATAGATGCCCTCACCGGTCAGGGGGTTGATCAGCTGCGCAGCATCGCCGGCCAGCAGGATCCTGCCGCCCGGCTGCTGCCAGGGCCACGACGACAGCGGCAGATGGTGACCTCGCCACTGCTCCGCATCGTCACCGGCGCCGGGCAGCAGCCGGTCGAGCTCGGCAAGCAGCAGCACTCTGGACGGAACCGGACCGTCCCCGGTCAGCAGTTCGCCATAGCCGACATTGGCCAACCCGTCCCCCCGGTCGAACGACCAGGCGTACGCCGGCTGGCGGCGTGTCCCGAAGACGATCCGCTGGCGCCCGCGGGCGGCAGGCTGCACCGGTGCATACCCGCGAAGTGCCAATGCGGTCCGGGGACGGGTGTGCACTCGACGGCCACCCGGGGCAGCACTGACGGCGGCCCGCAGCACCGAGTGGGCACCGTCCGCCGCAATGACAGTTCGGGCCCGGCCGGTGGTTGCCCCCGCCACGTCCACTGCCACCTCCCCCGCTACCGCGCTGCTGCCAGCCCGAACCCCACGAACCCGCCCACGACGAAACCACGCCCCTGCGGCGACCGCCGCAGCCAGCAGCCGAGCGTCGAACTCCGCCCGCGGCACCACGTACGCGGGCCGCTTCATCGCCCGTGACACCTTGGCCTCGCCGTGCGTCAGCTCGAGCCGGTGAACGGGCATCTGGTCATCGAGCAGTCCATGCACGCCGACCGCTGCCAACACGTCCACCGCATGCGGCGCGATGCCGTCACCGCAAGCCTTGTCCCGGGGGAAATCGGCCCGGTCAAGCAGCAGCACTCGCAGGTCTGGTCGGGCGTGCAGCGCGCCCAGGGCTGACGCCGTGCCGGCGGGCCCCGCCCCCACGATGGCGAGGTCCCACGGCTGGCTGTTCGGCTGGCTGCTCGGGCCGGTCATCGTGGCGCCCCAGAGCCGGCGAGCTGGTTGACAGCGGCGGTGAACACCCCAGGCAGCCGCTGCGCGGCGGGGACGATCGAGCGGCGCACCGCCGGGCGGCGCCCCGCCCACAGCAGGGCTTGGGTGATCAGCCGGTAGCGACGCGACTCGCGACGCCAGGCCCGCTCGTAAGCCTCCGGCTGGTCCATCGCCAGACAGCGTGCCAGCGACGCGGCGCAAGCCAGCGACACCGCTATCCCCTCGCCGGTGAGCGCGTCGACATACCCGGCGGCGTCGCCCACCAGCAGCACCCGCCCCGCTCGCGGGGTCACTGCCCGTTGGCGCAACGGCCCGGCCCCGCGGACCTGCGTCGACGCCTGCGCGGGCAGCCGGTCGGCCAGCTGTGAAAAGTCCCGCAGGTGCGCCTCGAACGACTGCCGCTGGCTGGTCAGCACCGCCACGCCGACCTGGTCGGCGCCGACCGGGGTGACGTACGCCTCCGACCGGCTGCTCCAGTGCACCTCCACCAGGTCGGTCCATGGGCGTACGGCGAAGTGCCGACGCAGCCCGTACCGCGCTTGGCGTGCGGCAGTGCGACCAAGACCGAGCGCGGTGCGGATCGGCGAGTGCAACCCGTCGGCCGCGACCAGATAGCGGGCCGTCAGGCCGGCGGCCGTGACCCGGTCGGCTGCCTGCTCCACCGCACGTACGCGGCTGGGCTCAACGCGGATGCCCGCTGCCCGCACCGCCCGGTCGAGGGCGCCGTGCAGCTCGGTCCGGCGCAGCCCACGGCCGTCGCCATGGGCATAGCGCGCGTCCACGCTGCGCTGCCGGTCGCCCGGCGGGGCCACGTCGAGGTAGCGGATGCCGCGCAGCGGGACTCCCCCGACGTTCTCGGCGCCGACCAGGTCGGCAAGCGCCGCCGCGGCGGCGGGGGTCAGGCCCTCACCACAGGCCTTGTCGAGCGGCCCCGGGCGTGGCTCGAGCACGACGGTCTCCAAGCCGAGCCTGGTGCAGTGCAGCGCGGTCGCGAGCCCGGCCGGTCCCCCGCCGGCGATCAGCACATCGATCATGTCCGCACCTCGCGGGTCGACGCTGCCCGCAGCGAAGCCTCCTCGACGCGGATCCGGTGCGCCAGCAGTGCCAGGTTGGCGGCGGTGAACACGATGGCCGTCGACCAGGCGCTGTGCACCAGCGGCAGCGCGACACCCTCGACGACGACGGCCAGATAGTTCGGGTGCCGAAGCAGCCGGTAGGGCCCGGCAGCGACCAGCCGCATGCCGGGGACCACCACCACCCGGGTGCTCCAGTGTCGGCCAAGCGTGCCGATGCACCACCAGCGCAGCGCCTGCGCGACCGCGACAAGCGCGAGCATCGACCAGCCCAGCAACGGCAGGAAGGGGCGATCGGCCACACCGACCTCGACCAGCGCGCCCACCAGCAGTCCCACATGCAGCAGCACCATCACCGGGTAGTGCCCGGCGCCGTGTTCGCGCCCCCCCTGGGCAAGACTCCAGGCGGTGTTGCGACGTGAGACCACCAGCTCGAGCAGCCGCTCGGCCCCGACCAGCACGATCAGTGCGGCGAACCAGATCATCGGGCACTCACCACCGCAGCAGGACCAACTCGGAGCAGAAGCCGGGCCCCATTGCCATCAACACGCCCGGCGACCCCGGCTCGTGGTTGCGCCCGGTCATCGTCTGGTGCAGCACATGCAGCACGGACGCCGACGACAGGTTGCCGACCTCGGCCAAGGAGCGCCAGGTGAGCTCGGTCGCCGCGTACTCGATCCCCAGAGTGGACTGGATGGCTTCGATGACCCGCGGCCCGCCGGGGTGGCAGACCCAGCCGGTGACATCGTCGATCTTCAGATCAGCGTCGGCCAGGAACGCACGGACATCTTCCCCGAGATGCCGTTCGACCAGGTCGGGAACCTCAGTGCCGAGGACGATCTTGAGACCGGTGCCACTGAAGTCCCACCCCATTGCGCGCTCCGAGTCTGGATAGAGGTGGCTGCGGGAGCCGACGACCCGGGGGCCACCCCAGTGGTGCCCGGGTGGTGGTCGGCGGTCGTTCCCGACCTGGACCGTCGCCGCGGCCCCGTCTCCGAAAAGGCCGCTGGCCACCAGGGCTGCAGTCGAGCTGTCCCCGCGCTGCAGGGTCAACGAGCACAGTTCCACCGACAGCAGCACCGCGACGTCGTCCGGCCGACCGGCCAGCAGATCGTCGACGCGGGCGATGCCAGCAGCACCGCCGACGCAGCCCAGCCCCATCAGCGGCACCCGGCGTACGTCCGGGCGGAGGCCGACGACCGCCGCGATCCGGGCCTCGATCGATGGCACCGCGAGCCCGGTGACGGTGGTGGACACGATCGTGTCGACGTCGTCGGGTTGCAGGCCCGCCTCGGCGAGCGCACCGACCACGGCCTGGGCGCCCAGATCGACGGCGACCTCGATGAAGGCGTCGTTGGCGGCGCCGAAGTCACTGAGCTCGGCATACCGCTCCAACGGCAGCGCAAGGTGGCGGGCGCCGACCTGGGAGTTGCTGTGCAGCCGTCGCAGCAGCCGGCGCTTGTCCTCGAGGTCGAGGCAGATGTCGGCAAAGGCCGCGGTGATCTCGTCTTGGGGGTAGCGGTGCGCCGGCAGCACCGGGTGCACCGCCACGATCTGGCTCATCGGGTGCTGCCCTGCGGCGACGATAGGGTCGGCTGATGACGCGGGGCGGGTGGGGTGCCCTGGTCGCGTCCTCCCATCCCGGTCCGGTGGTGGTAGTCACCGCGGTGGCAACGCTGCTGGCGGTCGCTGCGGGGGCCGGCAGCAGGTCGCTGCTGGTACTGCTGGCGTTTCTCGCTGGTCAGCTCTCGATCGGCTGGTGCAACGACTGGCTGGACGCCGCTCGCGACGCAGCGGTCGGTCGCAGCGACAAGCCGGTGGCTGTGGGTGCAGTCGACCCGGGAACGGTGCGCTTGGCGGCCGCGGTCGCTGCGGTCGCCACCGTCGTCGTGTCGTTCGGTCTCGGCTGGCGGGCCGGAGTGACCCATAGCGT
>JACCYS010000159.1 GCA_013696365.1 Nocardioidaceae bacterium | reverse complement strand
TCCAATCCGAAACCTGACGGGTGACGAAATCACTACATGACGTTGATGAGCGCTCGTAGATTCACCGCCCTCCTTGCCACGGTGGCGATTGCAGTCGTAGTCGCCTTCGTAGCGATGAACGTGCGGGCCGCGTCCGGGCCAAGCGCACCGGCTGACGCGGCGGGAGCAGTCGATGGGACAGCTGCTGGTCGCCCGAGCCGTGCCGGCGCCGAGCGGAGCCAGCAGCCCAAGCCGCTCGTCGAGTCCATGGTCCAGGAGCTGCAAGACGGCAAAAGGGTCAAGTCGTTCGACAACCCGACTAAGGGCACTGTCGTGCCTGTCGTTGCCGCCAAGAGCAGCGTGGCCGTGGGGCGGCTCGGCATCGACCGGATGGGCTTGCGCACCACCTTCTTCGAGGGTGTGCACGACAAGGTCATCGACAAGGGGCCGGGTCACTGGCCCGGCACCCCCCTGCCTGGACAGCCAGGCAACTCCGTGCTGAGCGGTCATCGAGCCACCCACGGAGCAGAGTTCGTCGACCTCGACCTGCTGCAGCCCGGAGACAAGATCTCAGTGCAGATCGGTGGGCCCGAGACCGCCACCACGTTCCGCGTGCAAGGCACCACGATCGTGCCCGAAGAACGCTACGTGCGCGCGGTTACCCAGCAGCCCAAGAACCCCAACGCCCGCGTGCTCACCCTCTTCGCCTGCAACCCGAAGTGGGACAGCACCGAGCGCATCGTCGTACGCGCGGAGGCGAAGCAGTCGAACGCCGTGAAGGGCGGGTGATGTCTGGACCGCCTATCTGACTCGTACGACTGACTCGTACGACTGGGGGAGACACCCCGCGCGCAGCGCGTACACAGCGCGCTCACCGTGTCCAAAAGTGTGAGGAGACAGCATGACCAGCAACATGGAAAAGCAGATCTTCGACGGTCAGCCCGTCGTCGCCATCAGCAACGAGCACGACCGGCGCACCTTCTTGCGCTCCGCGCTCATCGTCGGTGTGGGGGCAGGGTTCGTCGGATACAAGGTGGGCGACCCCACCTCCGGCAGCCGCGCCAGCGCCTGGGCGGGCAACCTTGCCGCGCCCAGCGCCAAGGGTGACCTGGAGATCCTCAACTACGCGTTGACCCTCGAGTACCTCGAGGCCGAGTTCTACGTCAAGGGTCTCGAGGCTGGCCTGCTCAAGGGCCGCGAGCTCGACCTCGTGACGCCGATCCGCGACCACGAGACAGCGCACGTCGAGGCCGTCACCGCCACCATCAACGACCTTGGTGGCAAGCCGGTCGCGAAGCCGAAGTTCACCTTCCCGGCATCAACGTTCAAGAGCCGTGAGAACTTCCTGGCTACCGCCTCCACCTTCGAGGAGCTGGGCGTCAAGGCCTATCACGGCCAGGTCACCCTGATCGACAGCGTCGAGATCCTCGGCGCCGCTGCATCGATCGCCGGTGTGGAGTCGCGGCATGCGGCGATCCTCGCCGACCTGACCGGCGGGGAGCCCTTCCCGCAGCCGATCGAGGCCAGCCTGCCGATGAGTGCAGTCCTCAAGGCCGCCACGCCGTTCATCGCCGGCTGAGTGCCTGCCCACCCGACGACCATTCAGCAAGCAAGGGAGTAACCATGCAGATCAAGCGCAAGAATCTCATCCGCGGTGACGTCGCCGCGGTGCCCGCCGGCGTGTCCCTCGGAGCCCTCAACAACGGCTTCCTGTGGGCCAAGGCCGCCGACTTCAACAGCGACGTGGACGTGCTCAACTACGCCCTGACGCTGGAGTACCTGGAGGCGGAGTTCTACCGGCAGGGCAACAGTGCCGGGCTCGTCAGCGGCAAGGAGGCCGACTACCTCGACGCCGTGCAGTCCGACGAGGAGTCGCACGTCGCCACCATCATGGCCACGGTGAAGAAGCTGGGCGGCGAGCCCGTCGCCGCACCTGCCGTGGACTTCGGTGACGCGTTCGACAGTCGTGAGAAGTACCTGACCACCGCCCACGTCTTCGAGAACAAGGGTGTCGGTGCCTACCTCGGCGCCGCCGGGTTCATCCAGGACAAGGCGATCCTGCAGGCTGCCGCCGGCATCTTCGGTGTCGAGGCACGCCACGCAGCAGTGGTCGGCAACCTGCTCGGCCTCGAGGCCGAGGGTGGCGTCTACATGGGTGTCACCGAGACGCCCCTGACCAAGGACGCCGTGCTCAAGGCCATCGCCCCGTTCCTCGCGGGTGCGGGCGCCATGGGTGATGGGGCTGCAGTCACGCTGTAGCACCCATCCTCGCAACAGGTAAGCGCTGACCGGCGGCGTCGGAGCCGACAAGACCCCTCGAGGGATCGGCTCCGGCGTCGCCGTTCGGCAAAAGCGACGCAGAACCCCCGGCATCGTGAGGAGGCAACGCCATGATGGAGACACTTGCTCGCGCAGTGGCCGATGCCTTCATGCAGGTGGGTGTCTACGTCGGGCTGATGCTCGTCTTCTTCGGCTGGCTGCAGTGGCGCACCGGCGAGCGGTCACCGAGGTCTTGCAGCGGCATCGACACTGGGCGCCGCTAGTCGGCGCGCTGCTCGGCGTCACGCCCGGGTGTGCCGGGGCACTGCTGGTGATGCCGCTGTACGCCCGCGGCGTCGTGCCGTTCGGCGCCGTCGTCGCCGCGCTGGTCGCCACCATGGGTGATTCGTCGTGGGTGCTGATTGCCTTCGACCCCAAGCTGGCGCTGGCGATGCGCTCAGACAGTGACGCAAACAGTCATAACGGAGGCGACCGCGGTGCGCCCTCGTGCTGCAGTCCGCATCCTGCGACCGTGCGAGCCAGCGGCGTTCGCGGGTCGTCGGGGGTGGGACTGGCCGCGCCGCTCAGCCCAACGGTTGCGCCGACCATGCCTACAACTGCTGCAGCGGTGGGGCTCGCGCCCACTGCCTTCTGGTCGCTGGCGACGCTGGGGTTGTTCATCTCCATTCCGGTGGTCTTCCAGGTCGGTGACCTGACGGTGCTCGCGGCGGCGCTGGGCGGCCTGGACC
>JACCYS010000130.1 GCA_013696365.1 Nocardioidaceae bacterium | reverse complement strand
TCGTCGGGCGCTGGCGACCGGCAGCGGCGGCACGGGCAGCTGCCTGTGCCTCGCGCTCGGCACGCGAGCCCGCGACCTCACCCTTGTAGATCCATACCTTCACGCCGATCCGGCCGAAGGTGGTCTTGGCCTCATAGAAGCCGTAGTCGACGTCGGCCCGCAGCGTGTGCAGCGGCACCCGGCCCTCGCGATAGAACTCCGAGCGCGACATCTCGGTGCCACCCAGGCGGCCCGAGCACTGCACCTTGACGCCTTGGGCGCCGCTGCGCATGGTCGTCTGCAACGCCTTGCGCATGGCGCGGCGGAACTGGACGCGACCGGACAACTGCTCGGCCACGCCCTGCGCGACCAGCTGGGCATCCAGCTCGGGGTTCTTGACCTCGAGGATGTTCAGCTGTACCTGCTTGGCGGTGAGCTTCTCGAGCTCGCCACGGATGCGCTCTGCCTCGGCACCCCGCCGACCGATCACGATGCCCGGCCGTGCGGTGTGGATGTCGACGCGGACCCGGTCACGGGTGCGCTCGATCTCCACCTTGGAGATGCCGGCCCGGTCCATCCCGGTGGACAGCAGGCGACGGATCTTGACGTCCTCACCCACGTAGGCCTTGTAGAGGTCGCCGGCGTACCAGCGGCTCTTGTGGTCGGTCGAGATCCCGAGCCGGAAACCGTGCGGGTTGACTTTCTGTCCCACTAGCGGACCCTGCCCTTCTTGCTCGACGTGGTCGACGCACCGGCGGCGGCCTCTGGCCGCGGGGTGACGACGACGGTGATGTGGCTGGTGCGCTTGCGGATGCGGTACGCCCGCCCTTGTGCACGTGGGCGGAAACGCTTCAGCGTCGGCCCCTCGTCAACTCGCACCGTGGAGACCAGCAGATCACGCCGATCGAGATCCTCGACGGTCTCGGCATTGACCACGGCACTCTCCAGCGTCTTGAAGACGGTCTCGGCCACCGCTTGCGGGGCGAAGCGCAACAGCGCCAATGCCTCCTCAACCGGCAGACCGCGTACCAGGTCTACGACGCGGCGCGCCTTCAACGGGGTGACGCGCACGAACCGCGCCACCGCGAAGGCCCCCGGCGCATCGCCAAGCAAGGACTCGCGGCGGGCGCTGATGCGCCTGCGCTCTGCAACACTCATGCGTTCTGACTCTCTCGTTACCGAGCCGTCCGCCTCAGCGGCGGCGGCTCTTGCGGTCGTCCTTGTCGTGCCCGCGGAAGGTGCGGGTTGGGGCAAACTCGCCGAGCTTGTGCCCGACCATCGCCTCAGTCACGAACACCGGCACGTGCTTGCGGCCGTCGTGCACCGCGATCGTGTGGCCAAGCATGGCCGGCACGATCATGGAACGGCGCGACCAGGTCTTGATCACGTTCTTGCTGCCCGCCTCGTTCTGCCCGTCCACCTTCTTGATCAGGTGGTCGTCGACGAAGGGACCCTTCTTGAGACTGCGTGGCATGGTGTCGGCCCCTCTCAGCGGCGCTTGCCGGACTTGCGGCGACGAACAATCAGCTGGTCACTGGCCTTGGCCTTGCGGGTGCGGCCCTCCGGCTGGCCCCACGGCGACACTGGGTGGCGCCCCCCTGAGGTCTTGCCCTCGCCACCACCGTGCGGGTGATCCACCGGGTTCATGGCAACGCCTCGGACGGTGGGGCGCTTGCCCTTCCAGCGCATCCGGCCCGCCTTGCCCCAGCTGATGTTGGACTGCTCGGCGTTGCCGACCTCGCCGACCGTGGCGCGACAGCGCACGTCCACGTAGCGCATCTCCCCTGAGGGCAGCCGCAGCTGTGCGCGGGTGCCCTCCTTGGCGACCAGCTGGGTGGAGGCGCCGGCCGAGCGGGCCATCTTGGCGCCGCCGCCGGGGCGCATCTCGATGGCATGCACCGTGGTACCCACGGGGATGTTGCGCAGCGGCAGGTTGTTGCCGGCCTTGATGTCGGCGGCTGCCCCGGCCTCGATCACGGTGCCCTGCCGAAGGCCCTGCGGCGCGACGATATAGCGCTTCTCGCCGTCTGCGTAGTGCAGCAGTGCGATCCGAGCGGTGCGGTTGGGGTCGTACTCGATCTGTGCCACCGTCGCGGGGACGCCGTCCTTGTCATAGCGACGGAAGTCGATCATCCGGTACGCACGCTTGTGCCCGCCGCCCTGGTGCCGGGTGGTGATCCGACCTTGATTGTTGCGGCCGCCCTTCTTTGGCAGCGGACGCACCAGCGACTTCTCCGGAGTCGTGCGGGTGACCTCGACGAAGTCAGCCACCGACGAGCCGCGGCGCCCTGGGGTCGTGGGCTTGTGCTTACGAATTGCCATGAGTTCTCAGTCCTCGTCTCTGGCTCAGCTGGCCGGGCCGGAGAAGATGTCGATGCGCTGGCCTTCGGCGACGCTGACAATGGCGCGCTTGGTGTCTGGGCGCTTGCCCCAGCCGACGCGCGTGCGCTTCCGCTTGCCCTGGCGGTTGACGGTATTGACGGCCGTGACGCGCACATCGAACACCTGCTCGACCGCGATCTTGATATCGGTCTTGTTGGCGTCGGGACGGACCAGGAAGGTGTACTTGTTCTGGTCCAGCAGGCCGTAGCTCTTTTCGCTGACCACGGGGGCCACGAGCACGTCGCGAGGGCTCTTGTGCAGGGTGCTCACTGGACGACCTCGCTTTCGGTGCCCGCGGTCTGGCTGGTGGACGCTGCAGTGGGCTCTGGGGTGGGCTCTGGGGTGGGCTGCCGGGCTATCAAGGCCTCGATCGCTGACTTCGTGAAGATGACGTCGTCGCTGGCCAACACGTCGTAGGTGTTGAGCTGCTCCACCGAGCACACGTGCACAGCTCCGACGTTGCGCAGCGACAGCCTCGTGGTGGTGTCGTCGTGCTGCGTGACCACAAGCGTCCGCGGACGCTCACAGAGGCGGCGCAACGCGCTCAGCGCCTGCTTGGTCGAGGGTGTGGAGGCGTCGACGAAAGACTCCAACACGTGGATCCGGCCGCCACGGGCTCGGTCCGATAGTGCGCCGCGAAGTGCCGCAGCCTTCATCTTCTTCGGAGTGCGCTGCTCGTAGGAGCGCGGGGTGGGCCCGTGCACCACGCCGCCACCGGTGAACTGCGGTGCCCGGATCGAGCCCTGACGCGCCCGACCAGTGCCCTTCTGGCGATACGGCTTTGCACCACCGCCGCGGACCTCGGCCCGGGTCTTGGTAGAGGCCGTACCCCGGCGGGCGGCAGCCTGCTGAGCGACAACCACCTGGTGGATCAGCGGCACGTTCACGGCAACGTCGAAGATGTGCGCCGGCAGGTCCATCGACCCGGTCGTGTCGCCTGCTGCATCAAAGATGTCGATGCTGGTCATGCCGGCACCCCCTTCGCCTTGACGCCGGAGCGGATCAGGACCACCCCGCCGCGCGGGCCGGGAACGGCACCGGAAAGCAGCAACAGGCCGTTGTCCACATCGACGGCGTGCACAGTCACGTTCTGCACGGTGACGGTGTCGCTGCCCATCCGTCCCGCCATCCGCAGACCCTTGAAGACCCGGCCGGGCGTGGCACACCCGCCGATGGATCCTGGCTTTCGGTGGTTCCGGTGTGCCCCGTGCGAGGCACCAACGCCGTGGAAGCCGTGTCGCTTCATCACTCCGGCGAAGCCCTTGCCCTTGCTGGTCGCAGTCACGTCAACCTGCTCACCGGCGCTGAACAGGTCAGCAGTCAACTGCTGGCCTGGCTCATAGTCGGCGGCATTTGCGGTGCGCACCTCGACCAGGTGCCGGCGCGGCGTGACACCGGACTTGGCGAAGTGACCGGCCTCGGGCTGATTCACCTTGCGGGCGGCCTTCTCGCCGAAGCCGAGTTGCACGGCTGCATAGCCGTCGGTCTCGGGCTTGCGCACCTGGGTGACGACGTTGCTCGCCGCCTCGATGACCGTCACCGAGACCATTCGGTTGTTGGCATCCCACAGCTGGGTCATGCCGAGCTTGGTGCCCAGCAGCCCGCGTACGGTTCGTGTGTTCGTGCTCATGACTGCAGCGCCCTCAGAGCTTGATCTCGATGTCGACGCCCGCAGGCAGGTCGAGACGCATCAACGAGTCGACCGTCTTGGGGGTCGGGTCGATGATGTCGATCAGACGCTTGTGCGTCCGCATCTCGAAGTGCTCGCGGCTGTCCTTGTACTTGTGCGGCGAACGAATGACGCAGAACACGTTCTTTTCCGTTGGCAACGGCACCGGGCCCGCGACCTGCGCACCAGTGCGAGTCACCGTGTCGACGATCTTGCGCGCCGACGAGTCGATGACCTCATGGTCGTAGGCCTTGAGCCGGATGCGGATCTTCTGTCCCGCCATCGCTGTGGTCTCGTCCTTTACATCTCGTCCGTCTGCGGGCCGGTCGGCCCTGTTGTCGTACTACCTTCCGACCCCCGAGGTCGGGCGTGTCGTCGGCTGGCGGCAGCACACCCGTCCGCCTGCTTGAGCGGGAGGGGGTCGTCTTGGCTGCTGCCCGGGGACACCATGCGGCACTCGTGGAGCGGCGCTGGGCCTTGGTTCCTTGGCAGCACCGCGCTATTGCGTTCCTGCCCCAGGCAACCGGCACAGTCTGCCAGAACCCCGCACCGATGCCAAACGCAGCGGACTGCGCTCCCCCGGACCCACTCACCACAACCTCGAGTGCGCAAGAGGGCCTGGTTTCTGATCACCCAGCTGTCATCTTGCGCCACTCGATGGCCGATACGTGGCCTCAATGCGGGTCAGTCAGGCCAGGATCTTGGTGACCCGGCCGGCCCCGACCGTGCGACCACCCTCGCGGATGGCAAAGCGAAGGCCGTCCTCCATAGCGATCGGCTGGATCAGGTCGACCGACATGTCGGTGTTGTCGCCCGGCATGACCATCTCGGTGCCATCGGGCAGCTTGACGACCCCGGTCACGTCGGTGGTGCGGAAGT
>JACCYS010000119.1 GCA_013696365.1 Nocardioidaceae bacterium | reverse complement strand
ACGCTGGCCACCGACAACGGGAGGTGGGACGCAGCCGGCACCGCGATGATCGGCATCTTGCTGGTGCTCATTGCGATCATCCTGGCCATCGAGATGAAGTCGCTGCTGCTCGGTGAGGCGGCGTCGGACTCGGCGATCCGTCGGATCCGGGAGGCGCTGGTCGGCGACGGCACCGAGGGGGTGACCGAGGTGATCCACATGCGCACGATGCACCTGGGCCCCGAGGAGCTGCTGGTCACGGCCAAGATCGCGGTGCCCGGCGCGGCCAGCGCCGACGACACCGCGTCGGCGATCAACGCCGCCGAGGCCAGGGTGCGCGAGGTCGAACCGTTGGCCCAGATGATCTATCTCGAGCCGGACCGGCCGCGCTGACGCTGCGGCGCCGGTCGGCGCCCGCATAGGGTCCGTGCTGTGAGTGACCACCTGCAGCTGCTGCCCGCCGTCGACGTCGCCGCGGGGCAGGCCGTCCAGCTGGTGCAAGGGGTGGCCGGGACCGAGCGGGTCTTCGGGGACCCGGTGGAGTCTGCGCGGCGCTGGCAGGCCGGCGGCGCCGGCTGGATTCACCTGGTCGACCTCGACGCGGCGTTTCGCCGGGGCCACAACCGGGCGGTCCTCACGGAGGTCGTGAGTGCGGTCGACGTCGACGTCGAGCTGTCCGGCGGCATCCGCGACGACGAGTCGCTGCGCGCGGCCCTGGCCACCGGTTGTCGCCGGGTCAACATCGGCACCGCCGCCCTAGAAGATCCGCTGTGGTGCGCCCGCGCCATCGCCGAGCACGGCGACCGGATCGCCATTGGGCTCGACGTGCGGGGGACGACGCTGGCGGCCCGCGGGTGGACGCGGGACGGTGGCGACCTGTGGGAGGTGCTCGAGCGGCTGGACCGAGACGGCTGCGCGCGCTACGTCGTGACCGACGTCAACAAGGACGGCATGCTGGCCGGCCCGAACGTGGACCTGCTGCGGGCGGTGTGCGCGCGTACCGACCGCCCGGTGGTCGCCTCCGGGGGCATCTCGACCCTCGCCGACCTGCAGACCCTGGCGGGGCTGACCCCGCTCGGCGTCGAGGGGGCCATCGTCGGCACCGCGCTCTACACCGGCGCATTCACGCTGGAAGACGCGTTGCTGACCGTCGGACGATCGTCGTGAGCGTGGCCGTGCGGGTGATCCCGTGCCTCGACGTGAAGGACGGCCGGGTCGTCAAGGGCGTGAACTTCGTCGACCTGCGCGACGCCGGTGACCCGGTGGAGATGGCGCGGGTCTATGACGCCGAGGGGGCCGACGAGCTGTGCTTCCTCGACATCACCGCCTCGTCGGACTCCCGCGAGACCACCTACGACGTGGTGTCGCGCACCGCGGAGCAGGTGTTCATCCCGCTCACGGTCGGCGGCGGCGTACGCACTGTCGCTGACGTTGACCGGCTGCTGCGCGCGGGCGCCGACAAGGTCGCGATGGTCACCGCGGCCATCGAGCGGCCGCAGGTGATGGCCGAGATCGCCGACCGGTTCGGATCTCAGGTGCTGGTGCTGAGCATCGACGCCCGGCGCAACGCCGACCAGCCGAGCGGCTTCGAGGTGACCACCCACGGTGGCCGACGCTCGGCCGGTCTCGACGCCGTCAAGTGGGCCCGCCGCGGCTGCGACCTCGGCGTCGGCGAGATCCTGCTGAACTCGATGGACGCCGACGGCACCCGGGCCGGCTTCGACCTCGAGATGCTGGCCGCGGTGCGCGCGGTGTGCACGGTCCCGCTGGTGGCCAGCGGCGGCGCGGGCACCGTCGCCGACTTCGCGCCGGCGGTGGATGCCGGTGCCGATGCTGTGCTCGCCGCCAGCGTGTTCCACTTCGGCGACCTCGCCATCGGGCAGGTCAAGCAGGCGTTGCGCGCCGAGGGGCAGCCGGTCCGCTGAGGCCACGGCCCAGTGTGCGCGAACGCACCAGGACGACCGGCGGGCGTGGTGCGTTTGCGCACAGCTGACGCAGGCCTCTCTGCGGCGGAGATGAGCGTGTGTGCTGAAGACGTAGGCTGGGAGTACGTGGCCGGCGTCACACCGGCCAGCGTCCCTACCGACCCTTCCCTGCACGAGGAGCAGCCGCATGTCCACCCGCCAGGGCATCACCCGCCGTGGGCTGAGCGTGATCGCCCACGGCGCTCGGGCCCAGTGGCGACTGTTCGCGGTGACCGTGGTGGGCAGCCTCGTCTACGGCGCGCTCACCGTTGCCGACGCGTGGGTGCTGGGCTGGGCGACCGACGAGGTCATCACACCCGCGTTCGAGCTGGACGCGGTCAACACCGGCGACCTGGTCGCCGTCAGCCTGCTGTTCCTGGGGGTGGCGGTGGGGCGGGCGCTCGGCGTGATCGCCCGGCGGTTGGTCGGCGGCGTCGTGTACTTCCGGTTGATGGCCGATGATCGGCGGGCGGTCACCCGGCAATACCTGCGGCTGCCGATGCGCTGGCACCAGGCGCACCCCACCGGGCAGCTGCTGTCGAACGCCAACGCCGACGTGGAGGCTGCCTGGGCAGTGATGATGCCGCTGCCGATGGCGGTCGGAGTGTTGGCGATGCTGGTGGTGGCAGTGATCGCCATGTTGACCGCCGACATGGTGTTGACAGTCGTCGGGCTGGTGGTCTTCCCGCTGCTGTTCGTCATCAACGTCGGCTACCAGCGGGTGCTGTCCCCGCGGGTCACGCTGGCCCAGCAGTTGCGTGCCGACGTCAGTGGGGTCGCGCACGAGTCGTTTGACGGCGCGACGGTGGTTAAGGCCCTCGGTCGCGAGAGCGAGGAGACCGAACGCTTCCGGGCGGAGACCTTCAGGCTGCGGGACGCGAACATCGCCGCCGGTCGGGTCCGCAGCGTGTTCGATCCGGCGCTGGAGGCACTGCCGATCATCGGTGTGCTGCTGGTGATCCTGGTCGGGGTGCAGCGGGTGCTGTCCGGTGCCGCAGACCCTGGCGACGTCGTCCAGGTGGCGTTCCTGTTCACCGTCATCGCCTTTCCGGTGCGGGCGATCGGCTGGGTCCTCGGCGAGCTTCCCCGCAGCGTGGTCGGGTGGGACCGGGTACGCGCTGTGTTGGACGCCGACGGGTCCACCCCGTACGGCGAGCGCACGACAGATGCGACCGGCCCGGTGCGGCTGGAGACCCGGGGCCTCGGCTTCGGTTACCCCGACGGCCCACCAGTGTTGCGTGACGTGGACCTGTCGGTGGACAGCGGCCGGACCGTCGCCCTGGTGGGGCGAACCGGGTCGGGCAAGAGCACGCTGACCTCACTGCTGGTGCGACTCGTCGACCCCGACCACGGTGCCGTTCTGCTGAACGGTGCGGACGCTCGTGAGTTGAGCCACTCGGCCCTGGCCGAGACGGTGGCGCTGGTGCCGCAGCACACCTTCTTGTTCGACGACACCGTCCGCGGCAACGTGGCGCTCGGCGCCGACCTGTCCGACGACGACGTGTGGTCTGCGCTGCGCACCGCCCAGGCCGACCGGTTCGTGTACGCCCTGCCGCTGGGCTTGGATGCCCCGCTGGGGGAGCGGGGCACAACCCTGTCCGGCGGTCAGCGGCAGCGACTTGCGCTCGCCAGGGCGCTGGTCCGACGGCCCAGGCTGCTCGTGCTGGACGACGCCACCAGCGCGGTGGACCCCGAGGTCGAGGCGGCCGTATTGGCCGGCCTGCGAGCGGAAGCGGGTGCCGGGGGGCCCACCACATTGATGGTCGCCTATCGCAAGGCCACCATCGCACTTGCCGACGAGGTGCTCTTCCTCGACGC
>JACCYS010000071.1 GCA_013696365.1 Nocardioidaceae bacterium | reverse complement strand
TGGCGGCCTAACTAGGTCGCCCGTCCGCCTTCACTCGCCTGGGGTGGAGGGTCGGGCGTCGCTACCAGGCTCCACCTGCCGGCTGTCGTCACGGGCCGGCGGGGACACCTTTGCGTGACGTACGGCTGCCGAGGCGCTTGGTTTCGGGGTGCGGCAGCCCGACAATGACCCGAGACCTACGCTCGTAGCGCTTCCGGAACTGAGGCACTTGGACCGGGGTTCGATTCCCCGCACCTCCACCTGACGTGGGTCCATACAAAAAGTGGTCCCATTGGGTGCCCGAGCCTGGTCTGGCTCGGGCATCTCGCGTTCAGGGGGGCATGGCAGCTGGAAGAAGGGTTGCGCGTGGCGGTTGGGCGCGATCTCGACGCTGTCGATCAGGAAGTTGAGCAGGTCCTTGACGGCTGTGGGTGTGCCGTCGTGGATCGTGGCGCGGAGCAGTTCGCCGACAGCTTCGAGCTGTTCGCGCGGGGGAACGGTCGTGGTGGCGGCGCCGGTCTGTGCGGCGAGTTCGTCGCGGCGGTCGATGAGGTCGTGGCGCTGCTGGGACAGTTCTTCTACGCGGGGTCCGCAGACCTGGTGGGACATGTCGCCGGCTTCGAAGGCGCGCAGGTAGCGGTCGAGCGCGGCGGTGGTGTCGCGGATCTGGGCTTCGACGCTGGCCAGCTCGTCGGCCAGGTGGGGCTGGTCGCTGTCGATCTCGGCGACGGCCTCGGCGATGGTGTGCTCGAACAGGTCGATGTTGGCGTAGGTGTCAAGCACGGCGTCGATGACGGCCGTTTCGAGTCCGTCGGCGCGCACGCGCTCTGCGGGGCAGGCGCGTTTGCCTTTGGCTTGTCGTGAGCGGCAGGCGTAGTAGCGGTAGCGGCCGAGTCGCCCGTTGGCGCTGATTCCGACGTAGGCGCCGTGGCAGCTGGTGCAGCGGGTCAGGCCGCTGAGCAGGTAGTCGGACTTCGACATCAGCTGGGGCCGGTCGCCGGCGCGTTCGTCGAGGATCTGTTGGGCCTGTTCGAACACGGCGGGGTCGAGGATGGCGTCGTGCTTGCCGTCGTGGGTGGCGTCGTCGTGGCTGATCTTGCCGATGTAGACGGGGTTGCGCAGCATCCGCAGGACGGTCTGGCCGCTCCACAGGCTGCCGTACTTGGTGCGCCGTCCGGTGTCGTTGAGCCAGTTGGCGATGGCGGTGGCGCCGAGCCGCTCGGTGACGTACTTGTCGAAGATCGCTTGGACGATCGGGGCTTCGGTGGCGTTGACCGCAAGCGTCTTGGTGTCCTTGTCGAGGTCGTAGCCGCAGGGGCCGCGGCCGCCGAGCCATTCGCCGCGTGCGGCCTTGCGTTCGAACCCGGCGGTGATGCGGTCGATGAGCATGCCGCGCTCGAACTCGGCGAAGATGCCGAGCAGTTGCAGCAGCATGCGTCCGACCGGGCCTTGGGTGTCGATCGGCTCGGTGGCCGATTTCAGCGCGACCCCGGCCTGTTCGAGCTGCTCGACGACGGCCATCAACCCGACGATGGAGCGCGACAGGCGGTCGATGCGGTACACGAGCAGCACGTCGAAGGTTCCCGCGCGAGCCAGTTCGAGGGCCCGTTGCAGCCCGGGCCGCTCGAGGGTCGCGCCGGATGCCTGGTCGGTGAACCGGTGCGTGATCGTCATGCCCGGCTGGGACGCGACGAACTGTTCGAGCCGGGTGTCTTGCGCCTCCAGCGAGTAGGGCTGGTTGATCTCGTCGGTCGAGATGCGCGTCAGCAGGGCCCTCGTCGTGGCCGGCCCCGTGGAGGTCGTTGCGGTCGAGGCGTGTCGGTGCGGCCGTCGCGGTTGAGCCGGCATGCTCGTCTGCGCGTTCGTCCCCGACGCTGCGGGCGGGGGTCGCTGCGTTGCTGATGTGCGTGACACGGGGTCTCCAGGTTGGGTCGTTGTCAGGCAGGCGAGGAGGCCAGGGGTCGTGGCCCAAGTCAAGGCCGCTGGTCGCGTTCGGCGACCCGTCGCGTGCGGAGGTAGGGGATGAGCAGCGCCTTGAAGGCCTGCTCGGCGCGGCGCTGGTCTTGTGCGCTCATCGACACGAACTTGGGCGGGTGGACGACCAGCCGCCGCGTGCTTGACGATGCCTGTGACGGCGGGCGCCCGGTCGTGGAGTGCGGGTTGCCGCGTGGCCGTCGACGCTCATAGCGCGCAGCCGCAGCCGCTGATGTCGCCCGGGTCGGTGGCGTCGATGCCCGCGACGACGCGGCGGTGCAGCTCGGCGAGCGTCAGCGGACGGGTATGCCCGCCGCGGCGGTCGCGCAGGATCGCGACGTTCTTGCCGAGTTCGCGGCGGAGGCGCTGTTCCTGTCGCGCGTGCCAGCGGGCGCGGTCTGGGAGGGTGCGGTACAGCAGCGCATGGCTGGCCTGACCGGCCTTGACGCAGAAGCCGCAGTTGTTGTGCGCGAACCCGAGCCGGTACAGGCGCGGGATGGCGATGCCGAGCACGTCGAGCGCGTGCCTCAGGTCGTCCTTCGTGTGATAGGACGCCGCGTCGCACAGCGGCGCCCGCAGCGTCCAGCCCTTCCACTCGGGTCGCGCCTCCGCGCGTCGCAGCCGATGCGCTTCGGTCCAGTCGATCCCCAGGTGCACGACCGTGTCGGCGGGGTCGAAGTGCTGGCGCAGGTAGCGGCCCAGCAGGTCGCGTTTGAGGACCCGCGAGCAGGGGTCGATCCGGGCGTTGCCCAGGTAGCCATCAGATCATTGCTGCTGGGCGGGTCGCAGCATTGGAGCGAGTCGGTGGTCGGGGGTGAACAGGCGTCGGCGGGTGCCGATGCCGATGACGGTGGTGCTGGTGGCGACCGCGCCGAGGACGAGGAACATGACGACGGCTTGGACGAGGACAGCATCCAGGGGTTGGACGCCGGCGAGGATGAGTCCGGTCATGGCGCCGGGGAGCGCGACGAGCCCTACGGCTTTGGTGCTTTCGATCTGTGGAATCAGCGCCGTGCGCAGCGCGGCGGCGAGGTAGGGGCCGGGCGGCGACGGGGGCGGGCTGGCCCAGCGCGAGGCGGGTTTCGACCTCGTCGCGGTGATCGCGCAGCTCCTCGACGACGCGGCGGGCGGCGAGCGCGGTGGCGCTGATGGCGTTGCCGACCATCATCCCGGCCAGCGGCACCACGGTGCGTCCCTGGCTGGGGAAGATCCCGAGGCCGAAGATGACGCCGAGGGTGACGACGGCGGAGGCGGCGAACGCGGCGAGCGCGACCCGGCCGAGACCAGGGACTTCGGGTGCGCGGCGGCGGACGACGGTCGGCGGCGACGAGCATCATGGCGGCGACCCACAGCCACGCGTACAGCAGCGGCGCGTCGGGTGCGATGACCCGCGCGAGCGCCGCGCCGACGGCGAGGAGCTGCACGATCGCGCGGGTCGTCGCCCACAGGATGCTGCGCGCAAGCGTCAGCCGTTGCTCGCGACTGTCGGCGGTGAGGCGCGGATGTTCCTGGCCGGATCCCAGGATGGTGGCAGCGATGCCCGTTGACGTCGGCCCCGCCGGGTTGGCAGCCTCGCTGACCCTCGTCGCCCTCGCGGTGGCACTATCGCTGCGTGTCGGCGCTGCCGGTATGCGCGCAGCGGCCGCCCATGAGGATGAGGACGTGGTCGGCGAGCCGGTGGAGCTGGTCGAGGTCGTGGGTGACCCACACGACGGTGAGGCCGTTGTCGGCGAGGCTGCGGGCGAGTCGCTCGAAGGCCAGGCGCGGGCGGGCGTCGAGCGCAGCGGCGGGCTCGTCGGCTAACAGCACCTTCGGGCCGGTGATCAGCGTGCGTGCCAGGCTCATCCGCTGCGCCTCGCCGCCGGACAGGGTTGCCGCGGGCCGGTCGATCAGGCGCGGGTCGAGCGCCACCCGTTCCAGGGTCGCGGCAAGCTCGTCGTCGCTGGCATCGGGGGCGGCGACGCGCAGGTTGTCGGCGACGGTGCCGGCGAACAGCGCCGGTCGTTGGAAGACCATGCCGACCTC
>JACCYS010000067.1 GCA_013696365.1 Nocardioidaceae bacterium | reverse complement strand
CGGGTAGGGAGAGCATCACTTGTCGCACGTACGCTGCACGAGCCCTTCCCGCCGAGTGATCTGGCACGTATCTGGCACGCGCCCCCGGCGTCGAGCTGATTGTGACTCTGACCTGCGGTGATATGGGTGGGCGATACTGGGCTCGAACCAGTGACCTCTTCGGTGTGAACGAAGCGCGCTACCACTGCGCCAATCGCCCCCGGCGTCGTGCACGCCTAAGCGCCGACAGCGTAGCCGATGCACTGTCGCCGCCGGCGGTCAGTCGCCGACGAGCACTGCGGTGGCCTCCCGGATTCGTAGGTCCGCTGGCAACCCAGCAGCCGGCACGGTCTCACTTATCGACTGCCATTGTCCGCCGTCGACCCGGTAGCGGATGGCATACGAGGTGTCCACACGAGGCGCAACACTGACTCCGGCGTCAGAGTAGAGATGGGTGATGTCCTTTGCCGGGTACGGCGCACCTGGCGTCTGGGTGGACACCGATGTGCCATCGCCGAACTGCCAAACGTACGTCGTCGGCGCAGCCTCGACATCGACGCGATAGTCGAGCAGTTGCACGGTGTGGGCCCAGGGCAGCGACTCGGTGGAAAAGATGGTCTCGAAGTTCACCAAAGTCTCATCGGCGGGTTGCACCCTGAGCGAAAGCCGTGGAAGGCCGAGGCGTCGCACCTCTTGCAACACGAGCGCGTCCGTCACCTGTGGACGCGGTGTGGGAATGTCGGGCGGGGTGGTGAGTCGACACTCGGTGAGGACAGGCTGCCAGCTTGCATCAGGTGTTGGCTGGCCCTGATTGTCCTCAACCCTGTGAGCCCATAGTGTCCACTGCAAAGCACGAGGTTCGGCGCAGTTATAAGCGTTCGCACACTGTTCCTCAGTCACCCCGGGATAGTTGGATAAGCATGCCGGCACCCATTTGTACTCGAAGGCCATGCCCTGCGTCCCGCCTTGTAAAACAGTGACAGTTTCGCCGCTCTCATCCACTGACACCTGCGACTCGCCGGTCACTACCGCCGAGGGAAGCCCTGGGTTGCCACCCGGCTCAACCTCGATGTCCGCGTAGGCGCCCGAGAGACTCAATACTGCTGATAGACAGCATATACTCAGGATGAGAAAATGTCCGAGGCGCGCCATCTGCCACCCACCTCCCGAACTCCCATCGCGAAGTCAAACGCCTGCTTCTGTGCCCTCTTAACCTTTCCCGACCCTGCCATTCGGTACGTCACACGTGGGGCTATCGCGCTTACCGTGAAGATGATTGACTCGCCTCGACTGCCCGGCCTTACATCGACGTCCATCCACTCTTGCGTTTTGTAGAAACCGCCACTGTCGTATATCTTTCGAATGAACCGGACGTAGTCGCGACATCCCGAGCAATTTCCTAGCGAAGTATCGTTCAACTCACGTGTCTCGCCCGTCATCAAAGAGTAATTCAGGAGTTCGATGTAGTGCTCAACGAAGGCTTCGGCCGCCTTGACTGAGTCCCCCTTCGCCTCGCCAGGGAGCGTCGGAGCCGACGGCTTCGGGTCCTTTCCCTCAGTCTTCCGCGAGGTGTCAGGTTGGGACTTGGTGGCCTGCGACGCGCTCGGCTGGTCAGCTGCCTGCTCGTCCGAGTCGCCGCTCTCGCTCGAGCATCCGGACACCAGCAGGGCGACAACCAGTGCAACGGCAAAACTGCGACCAGGGCATCCGCCCAGCCTGCGTGCCTCGGTCTGCCAGAACATCAAGGACCACCTCCGCTGGGCAGGCACAGTAGTCAACGGGACAACGGCCGCGTAACCCCATTTGCGCACTCTGTGGATAGCGCACGGTCCCCCCGGCCCCACAGCTACCCATTGTCACAAGCCCGTGCCCGCGGTGAGCATTTATCCACAAGTCTCCCGCAGAATCTCTACACACAGTGATGGACCATACACGAAGAGCAATCAAGAGTCGCCACAAGCAGTAGTTGCATAAACACACTTGAGGAAAGCCGTGACAGCATGGCGATCGATACGTTTATGTACTTAGACACCCGGGGAAAGTCGGCGTCGACACTGACACCATCGAAGCCCGCGCCCGTGCGCTCTTGGAGGCAACATCTATGCTCGCCCGCTCGTCCACGGTAAACGCCGTAGTGGACTTCGAACTGTTTGACGACAACGGTTGCGCGAGCACGGTGCACGCTGAGCTGCGCTACGACTCGGCCGACCCGTACGCCGTCCGCGGCGACTTCTGCCTGCAGGGCCAGGTAGTGCGTTGGGTGTTCGCGCGGGCGCTGCTGCGGACGGGTCTGTACGAGCCGGTCGGCGAAGGAGACGTACGCGTCCACCCATGGCTCGACGACGACGGCAAAGCTGTCCTAGTGGTTGATCTCTGCTCCCCTGACGGCTCTGCGACCATGCAAGCGCCGTCCAGCCACCTGGCCACCTTCCTGCGCCGCACCGAAGCACTCGTACCGCTCGGCAGCGAGAGCGCACACGTCCAGTTCGACGACGTGTTGCGGCAGCTACTACAAGGCGACCCCACCTAGGCAGTGCCGCGCAGCTTTAGGGATCGACGTCAGCGGCCGCACGCTCTGACCAGGTCCGCATCAACGCAGACGTGACCGGTCCCGGCGCCTCCAGCTCGCGCCCGTCACAACGGTGCACCCCCTGCACATCACGGGTGGTGCTCGCGAGAAAGATCTCTTCGGCGTCGGCTAACACCGCGATGGGCGCGTCCCGCTCCACGCAGTCTGCCCATTCAAGTACGAGTGCGCGGGTCACGCCGGCTAGACAACCGCTAGCCAGTGTCGGCGTCACCACCTCGCCGCCGAGCACATAGAAGATGTTCGAGCCCGTTCCCTCGCACAGCTCGCCGACCGTGTTGGCAAAGATCGCCTCGCTCGCCTCCGCCTGGTGGGCCCTGGCCAACGCCACCACGTTCTCTGCATAGGACGTCGTCTTCAACCCGGCCAGGGCACCGCGCTCGTTGCGCGGCCACGGCACCGTCGCGATGGCCGTTGAGGGCGGCCAGTCCCCGAGGGGTGCGCTGGCAACGGCAACGGTGAGACCAGTGTTGCCGCGCTCGGAGCCCAACGGCGCCACACCGCCAGTGATGGTGATGCGCACCCGCAGGTCCCCCGCGGCATCGTCCAGCACGGCGGCCACGCCCTCGCGCAACCAGGCTTCGTCGGGGGGAGTCAAGCCCAGCCCCCGCAACGACCGCCCGAGCCGGGCAAGGTGCCGGGTCAGCGCAAACGGCTCCCCGCCGACGGCTTTGATCGTCTCGAACGCCCCATCTCCGACAGTGAGGCCATGGTCGAGCACCGACACAGCCGCCTCGTCTGGCGTGTCCAACAGGCGTCCATTCAGCCACGTACGCATGTGGTCACACTAGTGCCGGCTCATGCCCAGGGTGAGTTGGTGGCGCCCGCGAACGATCGGCTAGGGTACTCGGGCACCGCCGGGGGATGCCCCGTGCGCGGCAATGCGGACGTGGCTCAGTGGTAGAGCATCACCTTGCCAAGGTGAGGGTCGCGGGTTCGAATCCCGTCGTCCGCTCGGAGCGGGTCGTTGGCCTGTCCGGGTGGAGTGGCCGAGAGGCGAGGCAACGGCCTGCAAAGCCGTCTACACGGGTTCGAATCCCGTCTCCACCTCGGTCCCGCGCATGGTGGCGGTGCCGCTCTGCACGGAAGATCAACTGAACACGCGGACCGTTGGCGCAGTCTGGTAGCGCGCGTCCTTGACACGGACGAGGTCACTGGTTCGAGTCCAGTACGGTCCACCGCGACAGCGAGCAGCAGCCATCGACAGCCCCACGGCTCACCGGGGTGATCGCGGCGGCGGCGCTGCTTTGCCGCGCCCCTCCTGCAAGGCGTCGCGGTCCTCATCTACTCGCTCCTCGCCGTCGGCGAGGTCAGTGTGCAGTTCGTGGGTCTTGACTACAGCGAGGTCCTCCCAGGCCGGCACCTGGCCCTCCAGGCCGGCGTCCCGCATGCGGTTCGCGACCGCCTTGGCGCGCAGCCTTCGTACCAGCTCGAGCCGCGCACCGGCGGTGCTGTCATCGGGGAAGACGCGGTCGAAGGCCGCGTTCAGAGCGGCACCAATGAGCACGGCGATCGACAGCACGTACAACCACAGCAGCACTGCTATCGGCGCCGCGAGTGGTCCATAGATGGAGGTGCCGCCGATGGTTCCTTGCAGCGACTCGCGCAGCACCCAGCTGCCAGCCAGCCAGATCGCCACGGTCAGCACCGCACCCGGGACGTCGTAACGCCAATGCGTACGAACCGGGACCGACAGGTGATAGAGCGTGGTGATGAAGGCGATCGTGCCGGCCAGCACCACCGGCCAGTACAACTGTGCAAGCCAGGCAGTCTCGGTGGTGAGTAGCTGCTGCACCAGGTCAGGACCAGCCAGGACCAACGGCACCACGATGATGCCGATGAGCAGTCCCACGACATACAACGAGAACGACAGCGCCCGGGTGCGAACAATGCCGCGGCGCCCACCCAGGCCATACATGATCGTGATCGTGTCGATGAAGACGTTGAGTGCCCGAGAGCCGGACCACAGGGCCAGCACGAAACCGAGTGAGATGACATCGAAGCGGCCGCGGCGGAGGACATCGTCCAACGTTGGCGCAACGACCGCGGCCACCGTCTGCTCGGTCAGTGCTCTGGCGGCTGCGTCCAAAATCTGCGCTCGCAATGCCTCGACCTCGGTCACGGCATAGCGCTCGGCGAGGTAGCCGATGGAGCCCGCCAGCCCGAACAGCAGAGGTGGTAGCGACAAGATCGCGAAGAAGGCCCCCTCTGCCGCAAGGCCGGTCACCCGGTAGCGCAAGCAGGAACTGACCGTGCTGCCGAGCAAGCGCCAGATGGCGCCCCAGAGCGCCGGAAGAGCCCGCTTGGTCTTCGTCGGCGAGGCGGTCCCCGCGCCGGACGTCGCCTCGGCCATAGCTCTACGGTAACGACCCGTCTCGCAGACGGACGGTTGATCGGGCTCCTGTCACGCCGCCGTCTCATTGGATGAGACGGCGTCTCATCGGTTGGGATACAGGTTTGCTGTGCCGTGCTTTGAGCACGCACACTCGCGGCCATGGACAACGCGCGGAGTACGCATCTGGTGGGTCGACGCCACGTCGACCTCATGCGCCTGCGCAGCATGACCTGTCGACGCGACTGACCTCGTCCCTCAGCGGCCTCGGCCGCGCCGCCCGGACGACCGGCCCTGCACACCTTCGATGGTGAGTCACGGTCGGCGCCTCAGCTCGAAAGTCGCCCCATATGTCCGTCACCACCGCGCCCATCGCGCGCCCCCGCGGCCAGGGCCAGTGGGCCCAAGGTCACCGCGAACCCCTGAACGCCAACGAACAGGTCAAAAAGGATGCCCCGCCGCTGGAAGTGCGTCGGCGCATCGAGACCATCTACGCTCGGCACGGCTTCGCCTCGATCGACCCAGCTGATCTGCGTGGCCGTTTTCGGTGGTGGGGGCTCTACACCCAGCGACGGCCCGGGATCGACGGCGGCCGGACGGCGACGATGGAGCCACACGAGCTCGACGACGAGTACTTCATGCTCCGGGTGCGGGTGGACGGCGGTCAGCTCAACCTCGCGCAGTTGCGCACGATCGCCGATATCTCGCAGACGTACGCCCGGGACACCGCCGACATCACCGACCGGCAGAACATCCAGTTGCACTGGATCCGCGTCGAGGACGTACCGGTGATCTGGGACCGGCTGGAGGCCGTCGGCTTGACCACGCAGGAGGCGTGTGGCGACACCCCGCGGGTCATTCTTGGCAGCCCGCTGGCGGACATCGCCGCCGACGAGCTGATCGACGGCACACCGGCCATCCGTGAGATCGAGCGACGCTTCATCGGCGACCCCGAGCTGGCCAACCTGCCGCGCAAGTTCAAAACCGCCATCACCGGGCACCCCAGCCAAGACGTCGTGCCGGCCACCAACGACATCGCCTTCGTCGGCGTGCAGCACCCCGAGCACGGGCCTGGATTCGACGTATGGGTCGGTGGTGGGTTGTCCACCAACCCGATGTTCGCGCAGCGGCTCGGTGCGTGGGTGCCGCTCGCGGAGGTGCCCGAGGTCTGGCACGCAGTGACCCGGCTTTTCCGGGACCACGGCTATCGCCGGCTGCGCACCCGGGCCAGGATCAAGTTCCTGGTGGCCGACTGGGGTGCGGAGCGGTTCCGCGAGGTGCTCGAGAACGACTACCTCAGTCGTCGGTTGGTCGACGGTCCGGCGCCCCATGTGCCGTCCGAGCCCGGTGACCACATTGGCGTGCATGCCCAGTCCGACGGCCGCTTGTACGTGGGCGTCGCACCGAAGGTCGGCCGCGTCTCCGGCACCCAGCTGTCGAGAGTCGCCGATGCGGTGGCGGAGCACGGCAGCGACCGGGTGCGGCTCACCGCCTACCAGAAGTTGGTGGTGCTCGACATTGCACCCGAGCGGGTGGAAGCGCTGGTAGGCGCGCTTGCCGAGATCGGGCTGGCCGCTCGGCCGTCAGCCTGGCGACGCGGCGCCATGGCATGCACCGGCCTGGAATTTTGCAAGCTGGCCATCGTCGAGACCAAGGGACTCGCGGCCCGGCTGATCGACGAGATGGAGAAGCGGATCCCGGATCTGGACGAGCCGTTGACCGTGCACGTCAACGGATGCCCCAACT
>JACCYS010000030.1 GCA_013696365.1 Nocardioidaceae bacterium | reverse complement strand
CCGCTCAGCCGAAGGCGGCGGGGTCAACACTGACCCACAGGTGTCGAGCACGTCCGACGATCCCGCCACCGCTGTCGTAGGCGGTGGTGGCGGCGTGCGTTTTGCGTCCTTCGGTGTCCAGGTGCTGACCGACCACCACCAGTGCTTCTCCGACGGCCGGGCGTCGATGGACCAGCGCAGTCATCCGGACCAGCACCATCGGCCTGCCGACCAGGTTGGTAGTCCAGCCGCCGGGACAGTCCAGCGCCGCCCAGACGTAGGCTGCATCAAGGGTGCCGTCGGCACCGGCGAAGTTGCGGTGCGGTGTCCAGGTGCAGGCGGTGCGACCACCATCGACCCTGCCCGGGCGAAGGCACAAGCCATCGCCGTCGGCGCGGGCCGTGCCGCAGACGAAGCAGCTGGGGAATGGGTGGGCATCGGCGCCTGCGTATCTCCGGCTGGCTGCTGCTGCCACCGCAACGTGCACCGGCGGCACCGGCGCGAGCGACGCGGTCCCCTCCGACACCGCCGTGGCGACGACCGCCTGCTCCGCGCCGGTCGGGTCAGCCGCGGCCAGCAACCGTGCCCGCGTCTCCGCACCGTGCCCGTCCAGCTGCAGTGACATGTCCACCTCCAGTGGGGGTGGTAGGTGGAGGTTGACTGTCACCGGGAGCGCTGCCGTGCGTCCAAGCGCGTTCAGCAGGGCATCGGCCAGCAGGCCTGCGGTCCAGCCGCCGTTGGCTGAGGACGGCGGTCCGCAGCGGGCGGCGTCGATACGTCTGTGCTGCTGAGTTCCCTGCTGCTGAAACCCGTCGCCAGACCGGTTCACAGTGCGTTGCGCGCAGTGCGCAAGTCGGCCACCAGCGCCTCGTAGGCCGCGTCCCGGTCGTCGGCGCGCAACACCGCGGACGGGTGCACGGTCGCCATCAACCAGCCGGCACGCACCAACCCCGGATCGTCGGAACGGGCCGGACGAGCGAACAACATCCCCCGCTGGCGGGTCACTCGAAAGTCAGCCCCCAGCAATGCTCGGGCGGCGGTGGCGCCGAGGCAGACGACAACCTCGGGGTCCACCACGGCGAGCTCGGCGGTGAGCCACGGCCGGCAGGCGCTGAGATGTGCCAGGTCGGGTGTCTGGTGCAGCCGTCGCTGCGGGGTGGCGGTGAACCGAAAATGCTTCACCGCGTTGGTGACGTAGGTCGCGTCGCGCTCGATACCCGCGTCGGCCAGCGCCCGGTCGAGCAGCTGCCCGGCCGGGCCTACGAACGGTGCCCCTGCCCGGTCCTCGGCATCCCCCGGCTGCTCGCCGACCAGCGCCAGCCGGGCGCTGACCGGGCCTGCGGAGAACACCGTCTGGGTGGCGGCGCGATGAAGCTCGCAGCCCTCGCACTGCGCCGCGGCTGCCCGTAGAGCCTCGATTCCTGCACCCACGGGCACCCAGGCGCCCGCGCCGGGACGGGTATCGGCAGGTGTGCTCATCGAGGCGACGCTAGCGTGCAGGAGCGTCACCATCAGTGCTTCTTCACCTCGGCGTACCGGTCCAGCGCCTCGACGCGTTCCTGCTTGTGGTCCACCATCGGCGCCGGATAGCCGTTCGGCGGGCCGTCCGGCAGCGTCCACGGCTCGTGCACCGCAGAGCCTTCCACCTCGGACAGCTCGTTCACGTGCCGACGCACGTAGTCGCCGCCTGGGTCGAACTTCTTGCCCTGGGTCACCGGGTTGAACACCCGAAAGTACGGCGCGGCGTCGGTGCCGGACCCTGCCACCCACTGCCAGCCGTGATTGTTGGAGGCCAGATCACCGTCGACAAGCCAGTGCAGAAAGTGCCTAGCCCCGTGCTGCCACTCGACGTGCAGGTCCTTGACCAAAAAGCTCGCCACGATCATCCGCACCCGGTTGTGCATCCAGCCCTCGCTCTGCAGCTGTCGCATCCCGGCGTCCACGATCGGAAATCCAGTATGTCCGCCGGCCCACGTCGCCAGCTGCTCATCCGGGCGGGCATATCTCATGTTGGCGAACTGCTGGTGGAGGTATTCGCGCGCCGAGTCGGGTCGCTGCCACAACACATCTGCATAGAACTCCCGCCAGGCCAGTTCCTGGCGGTAGGTGCGCACCGAGTCGCCTCGCCGGGCCTGCAAGTCGGTCAACATCGTGCGCGGGTGGATCTCGCCCCACTTGAGGTGCACTGACATCCGCGAGGTCCGATCGAGGTCTGGCCGGTCGCGATCCGCGCCATAGTTGTGCACGCCCTCGTCGAGGAAGGCACGCCAACGGCGGCGTGCGGCGGCCTCACCTGCAGGCGGCAGCGAGCCTGATATCGGGTCGGCGGCTGGCAGGTCGACAGACTTGAGCGGCCGGATCCAGTCCACGGCCTGCGGTGACCCGACCGGCTGTCGCCAGCCGTGGTCGTTCCACGACCGCCAGAACGGTGTGTACACCGCGTACGGGGTGCCGTCCGGCTTGGTGACCCTGCCCGGTGCGACCGCATACGGTGAGCCGGTGCGCACCAGGTCGATGCCGTGCTCGGCGAGTGCGTTGAGCACTCGCTCGTCGCGCCGGCGGCCGTACGGCCCGTAGTCGGTCGCAACATGCACTGTGGATGCGTTGGCCGCCCGGGCCACGGCGACGACCTCGTCGACCGGGTCGCCGCGACGCAGTTGCCACCCGCCCAACCGCTGGCCGAGGTCGGCAAGGCTGGCGCGGAGGTAGGCGCGGCGGTTCGGACCGGCCGGTGCCCACAGCGACGGGTCGAGCACGAACAGCGGCACCACACCCTCGTCTCCCGAGTCGACCGCCGCGCGCAGGGCGGGGTTGTCAGCAAGGCGCAGATCACGCCGGAACCACATCACTGTTTTCGCCACCCGACCATGCTGGCTCGAATGCGCCACAATGGCGCGGTGAGCGGCGACTTGATCGACACCACCGAGATGTATCTGCGGACGATCTTCGAGCTTGAGGAGGAGGGCGTCACCCCGCTGCGCGCGCGGATCGCCGAACGGCTGCACCAGAGCGGGCCGACGGTTAGCCAGACGGTGGCCCGGATGGAGCGCGACGGCCTGCTCAGCGTCCAAGGCGACCGGCATCTCGAGCTGAGTGCCGACGGTCGCCAGGCTGCAACCCGGGTGATGCGCAAGCACCGACTTGTCGAACGGCTGCTGACCGACGTGATCGGACTGGAGATCGAGCTGGTCCACGAGGAGGCTTGCCGGTGGGAGCATGTGGTGTCCGAGCACGTCGAGCGGCGGCTCGTCACGTTGCTGCACCACCCGACGGAGTCGCCGTACGGCAATCCGATCCCGGGGTTGGTCGAGCTGGGGGAGTACAGCATCGAGGGGGCGCCCTATCTCGACGGGGTGCGACCGCTCAGCGAAGTGGTTGTGCCCGGCAAGACCGCTAACGATGAGTTGACCGTGCAGGTGCGCCGGATCACCGAGCCGCTGCAGAGCCAGGTTGCGGTACTCGCCGAGCTGCGCCGAGTCGGTGCGCTGCCAGGCCATACCGTGCGGGTGCGCGCCGGCACCGGTGGC
Organism: Nocardioidaceae bacterium; assembly: GCA_013696365.1. Taxonomy (GTDB): domain Bacteria; phylum Actinomycetota; class Actinomycetes; order Propionibacteriales; family Nocardioidaceae; genus JACCVL01. The sequence goes on along the minus strand of JACCYS010000030.1, from coordinate 976 downwards.
GTTGAGCTGCGAGGCAACGACACCGAGGTGTTGCTGGAGACCCGCTCGGCAGATCAGGTGTTGGTCGCACGCGGCTGAGAGGGGTATGGCGCAGCGCAGTCAAACGACTACTGTGTGCCCGATTGGTCGTCGTCGGCCGGGAGGTAAGAATGCCAGTTCGGGCGCAGCCTCGAGCGAGCCGCGCCTTCGACCGCTCCGTGCTGGGGTTGGCGGTGGTGCTGATCGCAGCGACCGTGTTTGCCACGCTGCCCTCGCCCGACGTCGGCGGCATGCACCCGGCATTGCTATTGGCCGTTCCGGTCATCGTGCTGGTTTCTTGGTACCCGGTGCTGCTGCAGCGTGCGCGCGGGGTGATCGAAATTGGCTTCGACTCGTGCGTGCTTGCTTTCCTCGGCACGGTGGTACCCGCCCACCAGGGTGCGGTCATCTGGGCGCTCGGTGCCCTGGTGGCGCAGATGTGCACCGCTCGGCGGCCGGCCGCCAAGATCTTCAATGTCGGCGTGATGACCGCCTCAGGCATCGTGGCGCTCTGGGTCATCGACTGGCTGAGCCCTGCGGGCAGCCCCGTTCACCTGCAGCAGTTCGTCGCCGTGCTGGTCGGCTGCACGGTGTATTTCGTGCTCGACTTCATCATCTCGGAGATCTCGGTCGTGCTGGAGGACGGCACCGGTTGGGGCGCAGAGCTCGGCCGATCCGATGTCTTCTTATCGATGGTCAGCATCGTTGCCGTCGACTCGATGGGTTACCTCGCCGCTCTGGTGCTGGTCGGCGTCAGTCCGTGGGCGACGTTGCTGCTGGCGGTCCCGGTCGCCACGTTGCTGGTCGCCTCGATGTCGACCACCCGCGACCGCGAGCGATCCCGCCGAATGCGTGTGTTGTTCGACATGTCGCGCTCCATGCAGCGCCAGTCATCGGCCGATGGGGTGCTCTCGCTGCTTGAGTCGGGCGGGCGTGCGCTTATGCAGGCGCAGCCCTG
>JACCYS010000374.1 GCA_013696365.1 Nocardioidaceae bacterium | reverse complement strand
GCGGGCGAGCGGGCCTCGAACCGCTGCCGGGCAGGCACGTCGGTGATGCTCGCATCGGTCGAGTTGGAAGCGTCTGCAGTCATGAGCCGATGGTGCCAGCAGCAGACGCATCGTGCCCATCGGGTGGGCCTGACCTGGCGCGACCGCCGAAAGCCACCGGTTACGGCCTCGACCTAGTCGCCCGTCTCGCGGCCGACTTCGGCGTCGTCACCCACGACGCCGGCAAGGCGGTGTGGTTCACCCTGAGCCAGCATGCCGGCCGCTCACCCAACCCCGGGCACACCCACCGAGGCGACGGCCAGCGTCGCCGCACACCCTCGCCACGCTGCAGCCGGGCCGCAACGGGATCGGCACGATGCCGGCGGCTCAATGGTGGACGTGACGCTGCTCGGGGTGCCGGTAGGGCTGTACCGCACCTGGCATGACCAGGCGGCGACCGCGCTGCGCGTCCGATGCTGGATGTGTCGTTCCGAGTGCCGGGCAGCCTCATTCCGTGCTTCGGCCTGCTGCGGCAGGTGCTCGAGGAAGCAACCGAGCTCGAGGCTGAGCATGCGTTGTTGGCACCGGACCCTGGTCCGCAGGTCGGTGAGGTGCAGGACTGGTGTTGCGCAGAGCTGCTGCGGCAGGCCTCAGGGCTCGAGCCCACGCGCTGGCGTTCCTGACCAGGGCTTCCGGTTGCAACGCCGGTGCTGGGCATTACCTTCAAGACATGGCACCGAACGATTCAGACAGCACGTCCGTCACCAGCCGACCCCGCGTGGGGTCCTTCACCACCCCCGGGATCAGCGCTGAGAGCGGCCAAGAGGTCGCGCGCATCCTGCAAGACCGGTTGAACGCCCTCAACGACCTGGCCCTTACGCTCAAGCACGTCCATTGGAATGTGGTCGGCCCACACTTCATCGGCGTGCACGAGATGATCGACCCGCATGTGGTCGAGGTGCGAGACATGGTCGATGAGACCGCCGAGCGGATCGCCACCCTGGGCACAGCCCCGCTGGGCACCCCCGGCGAGATCGTGGAGAACCGCACCTGGCAGGACTACAGCCTCACCCGCGCCAGCACCGACGAGCACCTGGGTGCCCTCGATCTGGTGTACACCGGCCTGCTCGGCGACCACCGTAAGGCGCAAGAGACAACCGCCGACCTGGACCCGGTCAGCGAGGACATGGTGATCGGCCAGATCAAGCAGCTCGAGCTGTTCCACTGGTTCGTCCGTGCCCACCTGGAGAACGCCGGCGGCGGGCTGTCCACCGAGTCGGCAACCTCGGAGAAGACCGCCGCAGAGCAGGCCAACGCCTAGCCCAACACCTCGCTCGCCAGAGGCGGGCCAGGCGACTCAGGCCACTCGACTCAGGCCAGACGGCGCAGGTCGGCAGCGAGCCCGGCAGTGGCGCGACCGCACATCCGTGCGGACGTCGTGACCACCGGTCGGTCCGGCCAGGCGACCGGGCGGCCGGTGGCTTGCAGGCGCCGGACCAGGCGTACGTCCTCGTGCGCGGACACCGCATCAAAGCCGCCGACCCGACGGTAGGCGTCGGCCCGAACACCGAGGTTGGCGCCATGCACGCGATCATGCAGCCAGCTGCTAGCTCGCGACACTTCGTACGCCGCATCCCAGCGCTGCGCCACGTGGGTCGGGGACGTACCGTCCAGACATACCAGCCCGGCGGCAGCCTGGTAGCCGGCCGCGGCAATCCGCACCTGTGTGGACAGCCAGTCGCCAGGCACGATGCTGTCGGCGTCCGTCATCGCCAGCCACGAGGACTGACGCGGCAGACCGTCGAGCACACGCAAAGCCTGCGCGCATCCAGTCGCGCGGGCGGCGCCGACCGAGCCAGCCTGCACCTCCAGCACATGCACCCCCGCGGCGCGCGCGATGTCCGCGGTCGCATCGGTGCAAGAGTCGGCCACGACGACGACCTCGACGGTCACACCGGCACGGGCCACCGGCAGGGACGCGGCGGCAACGGCCCGCAGGCAGTCGCCGATGCCTGCTGCCTCGTTGTGCGCGGGCACCACCACAGCCGCTGCCTGAAGGAGGCCCTCAGACATCGGACCGCTCCCACACGCCGAGCAAGAAGTCGCGCTCTACATGGGTCGCCAGCCGTTGCAACCCCCTCGCATCGGCCAGCTCTGCGTGCGCCTGATCGCCAGTGCCGGAGGCCTCGTCAAACCCATGCCGCCAGTGCACTGCAATCAGGTGGCCGCCGGGCTCCAAGCTGCCCAGCGCCCGGTGCAACAAGACGGCACGGGCCTCGGCGTCGAGGAAGTACAACAGCTCGGACACCACGATCAGGTCGAAGCGGCCTGCTGGCCAGTCACCTGGCACCCGCGCCTGCGCCAGGGTGACATGGTCGAGATCGCCGACCCGGGTCTGCGCCTGCTCGAGCGCCGCCGCGGCGCCATCCCAGGCGAGCAACTCGTCGCAGCGGCGTGCAAGCAGCTCGGTCAGCACGCCGATCGCACAGCCAGGCTCGAAGACCCGGTGATAGCGCTCGCGCGGCAACGCCGCCAGCGTCAGGGCGTACTTGCGCGCCTCGTACGGCTCCGAGGACAACCCCCACGGATCGCCGGTGTGCGCATACAACTTGTCGAAGTAGGTGGCGTCGGTCACTCAAACACCACCTCGACACCGCGGGTGAAGTGCGCCAGCACCGGGTGCGGCAACACCGCAGCGTCGGCGGGATCGTCGCTGAGCGGCTCGAGCTGGCTGCGAAAGCAGTTGATCGCCTCCGCCTTCGCGAGTCGCTCGTCTGGTTGCAGGCGCACCGCTCGGGCGCGCGGCAGCGGCAGCGACACCCCGCCGGGGGCCGCCCAATGCCAAGCCCACACCGGGTACTCGCAAACCGTCGGCGTCCCGGCGGCGCGCTGTGCGGCGGCGAGCGCGGCCCGCCCGCACGCCTCATGGTCGGGGTGACCGTCCCCGCTCCACGGCGCCAACGCCAACGCGACCCCGTCCAGATGCGGAGCCAGCCGGGTGGCCAGCTCGGCCCGAGCGTCGCGGAGGCGACCGTCTTGCAGGTGCAGCAGCGTCTGTGAGGAGGCGGCATGGCCGAGCCGCGCCCACGCCCGTCGCAACTCGTCGCCGCGATGCAGCGCGAGCCGGGCGGGGCTCAGTGTGGGGCTGCCGGGATGGGACGCCTCGCCGTCGGTGGCACAAACGAACGACACCACACACCCGCGCGTACGCAGCCGCAGCAGCAGACCTCCAACGGCCAGCACATCGTCGTCAGGGTGCGCCGAGACGACGAGGACCCGCGCACCGTTGGCCGGCAGGTCAACGTCGGGTATGGCGTCCCAGCCATCCCAGGCCCGCCAGGCCGACTCGGCGGTGTGGCCGGAGTGGTGTCCTGCCTGCTTGGGCTCGTCGTCGGGGGTGCCCGGCCCCGGCGACTGGCCACCCACTCGAGTCACCAGCGCTCCTGCCCACACAGAGCACTGTCGCTCAGCAACCGCCCCAGGGCGGAGAGGTCGCTCTCACCGTGGTGCTGGCGGACGAAGACCTGCAGGTCGGCGACGCGTTGGGCGTGCTCGGCGTCCAAGGCCAGCGGGCCCGGCCCGAGCGCGTGGCCGACCCGCAAGATGACCTCGTCGACCGCGTCCGCGACGGTCGCCCGCACCGACTCGGCATCCCGACGAGCAGCCTCAGGGGTCTCGTGCTCGCCAGCGTCAACGCGGGTGGCAGCCATTGCGAGCACGGCCTCGCAGCGGTCGACGGCAGCTGCGACCGCACCCAAATGCATCGCTGCCACGTCGTCCGGGGGACGACGGGTGCAGGTGGCCAGCAGGCGGGCCGCCACGCCGCGCAGTCCGCCGACCCAGCAGGCGGCAACGCCGATCGCGCCATGCCAGAAGCCAACCCGGTCGGTGTAGGCGCCGGGCTGCCCCACCGGAGTTGCCTGTACGTCGGCACAGGTGAGCGTCCGGGTGTCGGCGCCAGACATCCCCACGCCCACCCAAGTCGGCGGCTCGACGGCCGCACAACCATCCTGGTCACGAGCGGTGCGCAGGTCGACTGCGAACAGGCGACTGCCTTCGGCACGCATGTCATGAGCGGTAACCAGCGCGTGCGTGACGATCGAGGCACCGGAGCAGAACGGCTTGTGACCGCTGATGCGCCAGCTGTCAGCGCCGGGCCCGGCCGCTGCGCGGAGCCCCGGACCGGGGGGCTCGGCCGCCCACACCGCCCATACCTCACCGTCGGCGGGCGGTTGCCAGCCGAGATCGGCCAAGATCGCGGTCGCGTCGTGGTGCGGCTCTACCAGCTTGGCCAGCGCGAGATCGTCGCGTCCCACCTTGACCAGGTGGGCCCAGCGCTCGGCGGTGCGGCCAGAGCCCGGCAACGGCAGTGCGGTGGCCACGGCTGTCTGTAGATCGTGCAGGGTGATGTGTGCACCCGTCGGGGGTGGAGCAGTCTCTGGTGGCACACCTCCCTGTACCCCGCTGCGACACCGAGCAACGCCCCGGAACCCTGCCATCTGGGTGGCATCAGTCGGGGTCGGGCACATCCAAGGTCTG
>JACCYS010000372.1 GCA_013696365.1 Nocardioidaceae bacterium | reverse complement strand
GTGTCACGATGCGCGGGTGCCGAACACCCGCGCGCTGCTCTTCGACGTCTTCGGCACCCTGGTGGACTGGCGCGGAAGCCTGATCGACCAAGCCGCCGACCTCGGCCTCCCGCCAGGCGTCGAGGCCGACTGGGCGGGGATCGTGGACGACTGGCGCCGCGCATACCAGCCGGCGTTGGACGCGGTCAGAGACAGCTCACAGTGGCGTGAGCTGGATGCAGTGCAGCGCGAGACGCTCACGGAGGTGCTGACGCGCCGAGGGGTCGACCTGCCAGCTGAGCACCGCGAGGCCCTGGTGTTGGCGTGGCGGCGGTTGCGACCCTGGCCGGACGCCCGCCCCGGCCTGGAGAGGCTGCGGGCGGGATTCCGCACGGCCACGCTGTCCAACGGTCAGGTGGCGCTGCTGGTCGACCTGTTCCGCTTCGCCGACCTCAGAGTGGACGCGGTCCTCTCCGCCCAGCTCGCCGGCAGCTACAAGCCCGACCCGCAGGTGTACCGGTACGGGGCTGAGCTGCTCGGGTGCGATCCGGGCCAGGCGGCGATGGTGGCCGCCCATGGCGACGACCTGGTCGCCGCGGCGAGGGTGGGACTGCGGCCGATCTTCGTCCGCCGGCCCGAGGAGTGGGGCCCCGGCGGTGGTGGGGAGCCACCCGTGGGACTACCGGACCTCATTGTCGCCGACGGCCTCGAACATCTGGCCAGCCTCCTCGGCTGCTGACGCCGTCGTCACACGTGAGGCTGGCAGCCAGGCGCTAGCTCTCGGACCTCGCCCGGATCCACCCCAGAGCAGGAGCCCGCCCTGTCCGCTCGCGCTCACGGCCATGTTCCCGTCAACCAGAACCGCCGCCCGCCGAACATCCGCTTCTCGGTCACGCCCGTCCTGGTCATGGATCGCCTCGCGGATGCGGTCGGCGAGGTCTCGTCGTAGGCCATGACCCAGGCTCCTTTGCGGGCCCGGCGACCCCTCGCGCGCATCACTCGGTTCGCAAGCACCGGTCTGCCGGGCCGGAGGGTGCCTAGCGCACCGAGCGGCGCCCACCAGCCACGGCAGCGGGGGACGTCCGCACCGGCGGGGTGGTGAGTCCCCTCGGCAGTCCCCCGGCGCCGGTGGGTCGAGGTGTCAGGCGCAGCAGTCGCAGCCGCAGTCACAGCTCTGCTCGCTGTTGCCGCAGGAGCCGCATTTGCAGCCGGACTCGCTGGTTGGGGTGTTCTCCGTCGCGTGCGTGGTCATGGCTTGCCTCTCAATCTGTCCAATCGGTGTGGACCTGGGTGAAAGCTCGGGGTCGATCCACGCGTCCAAGATTAGAACCCTCGCGCGCTCGCCCGGTTCCGTAAGCACCGGTCGGCCAGCTTGGAGGGTGCCTGCCGCACCGAGTGGTGCGGCCACCGGCGTGCGGGACGGACACCCCACGCAGCACCGCCGCCCCACCCCGGGCGGGGCAGGGCGGCGGCCGGACACCTCTCGGCGTGGCGTGCGGCCTCAGCTCTGCTGGGCACGCACCCCGGTCTCGATCTTGTCGCCGAGCTGCTTGTCGACGTTGCGCCAGTACTCGAACGCGCGGGCGAGGATCGGCTCGCTCACCCCGTCGAGCAGGTGGCCGATGATGTTGTTCGCCAGCCGCTCGCGCTGGTCATCGTCGAGCACCTCGCGCACCAGCGTGCCGGCCTGGCCCCAATCGTCATCCTCTGGCCGCAGCGTGTAAGCCGAGCGCACCATGTCGCCGTCGCTGGCCCACACCGCCGCCTCGGGGTAGCGCTCCGGGTCGGCCTGCGGGCCGCCGTACGAGTTCGGCGCGTACACCGGGTCGGACACGTTCTGCACCCGCATCGCCCCGTCCTTGGAGTAGCTGTGCACCGGCGACTTGGGAGCGTTGACGGGGATCTGCTGGTAGTTGACCCCGAGCCGGGCGCGGTGCGCGTCGGCGTAGGAGAAGCCACGGGCCAGCAGCATCTTGTCCGGGCTGAGCCCAGTTCCGGGCACGTGGTTGTTGGGCTGGAACGCGGCCTGCTCCATCTCGGTGTGATAGTCGGTGACGTTGCGGTTCAGCGTCATCTTGCCGACCTCGATCAGCGGGTAGTCCTCATGCGGCCACACCTTGGTCAGGTCGAACGGGTTGAACCGGTACGTCTTGGCGTCCTCGAACGGCATGATCTGCATCTTCAGGGTCCAGCTCGGGTGGTTGCCGCTCTCGATCGAGTCGTAGAGGTCGCGCTGGTGGTAGTCGGCGTCGGTGCCGGCAAGGTCGTCGGCCTCCTGCTGGGTGAGGTGGTCGATGCCCTGGTCGGTCTTGAAGTGGTACTTGACCCAGAACCGCTCACCGGCTGCGTTGACCCACATGTAGGTGTGGCTGGAGTAGCCGTTCATGTGCCGCCAGGTCTTCGGGATGCCCCGGTCGCCCATCAGCCAGGTCACCTGGTGCGCTGACTCCGGCGACAGCGTCCAGAAGTCCCACTGCATGTCGTGGTCTCGCAGGTTGTTGTTGGCCCGGCGCTTCTGCGAGCGGATGAAGTGCTGGAACTTCATCGGGTCACGGATGAAGAAGACCGGGGTGTTGTTGCCGACGATGTCGAGGTTGCCCTCGCTGGTGTAGAACTTCACCGAGAATCCGCGCGGGTCGCGCCAGGTGTCCGGGCTGCCGCGCTCACCGGCGACGGTGGAGAAGCGGATCACCAGCTCGGTGCTGGCGCCTGGCTGGAACATCGCCGCCTTGGTGTAGGCACTGACGTCACCTTTCACCTCGAACGTGCCGAACGCTCCGCCGCCCTTGGCATGCGGCTGACGCTCAGGGATCCGCTCCCGGTTGAACTGCGCCATCTGCTCGATCAGGTAGGTGTCCTGGAGCAGGATCGGGCCGTCCGGGCCGACCGTGAGCGAGTGCTCGTCACTCGCGACCGGAATGCCGGCGTCCGTCGTGGTGGGCTGGGACTGGTTGTTCGTCACTGCCGTGCCTCCTGTTGTGTAGTGGTGGCCTGTTGGTCGCGGCAACTGGGGCACCAGCCCCAGAACACGACCTCCGCCTCGTCGACCAAAAAGTCGTGATCGCCGACCGGGGTGAGGCACGGAGCCGCACCCACCGTGCAGTCGACGTCCTCGGTGCGGCCGCATCCGCGGCACACCAGGTGATGGTGGTTGTCCCCGGCGCGACGCTCGAAGCGGGCCGGGTGCCCCGCCGGCTCGATCTTGCGCGCCAGGCCGGCATCGGTATAGGCGGCGAGCACGTTGTAGATCGCCTGCGTGGACACCGAGCCGAGCTTGCTGCGTACGCCGGCGGCGATCGCGTCAGCGGTGGAGTGCGGGTTTGCCGCAAGCCACGACAGCACTGCTCGGCGGGGAGCGGTCACCCGCAACCCGGCCCCGCGCAGGGCAGCGGCTTCTGGGTCTGCGGTCGATGTCGTCATGGTTATCGCCACGCTCTCGCGCTTTACCGGAATCAGTCAAGTCTTCGCCCACTGTGCGAACGGCTCCGCCAGTGCACACCTGGCGGCGCTGCTGGACTACGTTCGTGTGGATTACGTTCGTGTTTGCCCAGGTGCCCAACGGATGGAGCGGTCATGCAGCACGACATCGTCGTAGGAGTCGACACCAGCGACACCAGCAGGCGGGCGGTGGAGTACGCCTGCGAGCAAACCCAGCGCGA
>JACCYS010000345.1 GCA_013696365.1 Nocardioidaceae bacterium | reverse complement strand
CCGACACCACCTGGTCCCAGTCGTCTGCCGACATCTTGAACAGCAGGTTGTCGCGGGTGATGCCAGCATTGTTGACCAGAACGTGCAGCCCTCCCAGGTCTTCGACGACCCGCTGCACAGCCTGCTCCACGGAGTGCTCATCGGTGACGTCGCAACCGACGCCGATCGCCCGCGCGGCGCCTAGGGTGTCGGCGGTGGCGGTGGCCCGTGACTCGTCCAGGTCAAGCACCGCGACGGCAGCGCCCTCGTCGGCAAACCTGCGGGCTGTCTCCGCACCGATCCCCTGGGCCGCACCGGTGATCACCACCACCCGGTCGACGAAGCTCGGCACACAACGACCTTACGCGGTAGCTTCCTGCCGGTGGTTGCCTCTTGGTGGAGCGCCAGCTCAGCGGGGTACCACCTTGAAGATCCGGTCGTTACCGCCGCCGTTGGCTGTGGTGACGTACAGATTGCGGTCCGGTCCCAGCACCGGAGAGCGCAACCGGAAACTGCCGTTCAGTGCCGGCGGGGTCCACATCCGCACGAACTTGCCCTTCGGCCGGAACTTCATCACCCGCAGCGAGGTGTCCTTCAGAGCGGCCACCGCGAGGCTGCCCTGCCAGGCGCGCCACTTCTTTCCGCGCAACCACACCGCACCCGAGGTGGCAATGGTCGACGAGCCGGACTTCCACCGGGCACCCACCTGCTTGCCAGGCAGCGAGAAGTCGGTCATCGGCACGTTCTCGTTGTAGCCCGGTCGCGGGTCCCAACCGTAGTTGCCGCCGCTGCGCAGCTTGTTCACCTCGTCATTACGGTCCGGACCGTGCTCGACAGACCACATCTGCTTGTTGGGACGCTGAGCGAGCCCCTGCACGTTGCGGTGGCCGTAGGTATAGATCCGCCGCTTCATCGCCTTGCCAGCGTTCTTGAATGGGTTTCCCGGCCAGGGCCGACCGTTCGCGGACCGCACTCTCAACACCTTCCCCCCGCCGGAGCGAAGGTTCTGCGGGGTCTTGCCAATGGCGGCATCGCCGGTGCCGATGTAGAGCGCACCCTCCTTGCCGAAGCGGATTCGGCATCCCCCGTGCCGACCTGAGCTCGCTGGCAGGCCCTTGACGATCGTACGCCGCTTCGCCGCGCTGCGGGCGTTGTCGCGCAACCGCCACTTGACCACCCGCACGTCGTGCCCGCCAGCACGGTTGGCGTTGTTGCTGCCATGACAGGTGAAGAACTGGCGCTTCCGCGAGAAGTTGGGGGACGCAACGATCGACATCAGCCCGGTCTCCCCGGCTGCCCACATTCCGCTGCGGTTGAAGCGGACGTTGCGGTCATTTCCGCCCGGTCCGCGATAGCGGATGGTCTGCCGGACACGCTGGGTATACAGCATCCCCCCGTCGGGGAGAAAGGCAATGTCCCACGGGATGTCCAGCCCGCTCTTCACCGTGCTGACCCGCAGGCGCGGGGCCCGCTCGTCATCGGGGGCTGCGGCGGCCGGGGGGACTGCCGCCAGGGCGCTCGGCAGCGCGAGGGCCGCAGCGGATGCCGTCATTCGAGACAAGTGCATAATCGTAATCGTCGCATCACTGTTGGTTACTCGCCATAGGCAATCCCCCATTCGGCCGAGGCCACCTGGTCCGCAAGGAAGGCGACCGCGGCAGGCGTCAGCCAGCCGGCGCCACCGACGAGCAGTCCGCCACCGGCACTGGCCCGCACCCAGCAGCACCCGGCGGCAGCTGACCAGAGCGGGCCGCGACGACGCGAGGGCATGGTCGATCGTGACGCATTGGTGCATAGCCCCATTGGGCTATTGACACCTCCAAACGCTGGCTCGATTCTCTGACAAATGCCCGCGTTTGGTGCGCGAGCCGTGCCCAGTTACGAAAGTGGTGTCCCCGTGAACGGCAAGCAGGCAAAGTTGGGCCTCGTGGCGTCGGTCCTGGCAGTGGGCGGCCTTACGGCCTCTTCTGCCGGGGCCCACGGAGATGAAGGCGGCGGAAGCAGCACCCGTCTCACCGGCTACGAGGAGGTGCCGGCCGTATCCACAACCGGTCGCGGGCACTTCCGCGCCTGGGTCAATGAGGGCAGGAACCGCATCACGTACAGCTTGTCCTACCGGAAGATGAGCAGCGAAGTGGTCGCGGCCCACATCCACCTCGGACAGCGGTCGGTCAACGGGGGGGTCGCGGCCTTCCTGTGCTCCGACGAGGCCGCCCCCGGTTCTCCCCCCACCTGCCCCGACCGAGGCGTGGTGCGAGACACCATCACCCCGGCTGACGTGATCGGGCCCGAGGCCCAGGGGATCGCACCCGGGGAGTTCGACGAGCTGGTCAGAGCGATGCGCAGTGGCGTGACCTACGTCAACGTGCACTCGACGACGTTCCCGTCCGGCGAGATCCGTGGCCAGATCGGAAACCACGACGACGACGACCACGACGACGACGACGACGACTAGCGGTGGACCGGGTCGGTGCCAGAACCGGAAGACGCGTCGACCCAACGTAGTCTCGGCGCATGGGGTTAACGGCTTCGTCCATGGCAGCTGCGCCCACCCCGCCGCCCGTGCCTACGACGCTGGGTGAGCTGCGGGCCGACCGGCACGAGCACCGCACCGTCAAGGCCGAGGTGCGTGGCAACCTGCTCGCCGCCCTGCGTACCGGGCAGGACCCGTTTCCCGGCATCGTGGGCTTCGATGACACTGTCCGCCCTGAGTTAGAGCGTGCCCTGCTCGCCGGCCACGACGTGGTGCTGCTCGGCGAAAGGGGCCAGGGCAAGACCCGGCTGATGCGCACCGTGGTCGGCCTGCTCGACGAGTGGTCGCCGGTCGTCGAGGGCTGTGAGATCAACGACCATCCGTACGCCCCCGTCTGCGGTCGTTGCCAGGCGCTGGTCGCGCAGCGTGGCGACGCCGTGCCGGTCGGCTGGCGACACCGTGACCAGCGCTACGGCGAGAAGCTGGCGACGCCGGACACCTCGGTCGGTGACCTGGTCGGCGATGTCGACCCGGTCAAGGTGGCCCAGGGCCGGACGCTGGGCGACCCGGAGACGGTGCACTACGGCCTGATGCCTCGCACCAACCGCGGGGTTCTCGGCCTCAACGAGCTGCCGGACCTGGCCGAGCGCATCCAGGTGGCGCTGTTCAACGTGCTCGAGGAGCGCGACATCCAGGTGCGCGGCTACAACTTGCGGATGCCGCTGGACCTGCTGGTCATCGCGTCGGCAAACCCCGAGGACTACACCAACCGCGGGCGCATCATCTCGCCGCTCAAGGACCGCTTCGGCGCGGAGATCCGCACCCATTACCCGCTCGAGGTCTCCGCCGAGGTCGCATTGGTGGCCCAGGAGGCCGACCTGGTGGCCGACGTCCCAGCCCACCTGCTGGAGATCATCGCCCGGTTGGCCCGAGAGCTGCGCGCATCCACCTCGGTGGACCAGCGATCGGGCGTGTCCGCCCGGCTGGCAGTTGCTGCCGCCGAGGCCGTGGCGGGGTCCGCACTGCGCCGGGCCGCGCTGATGGGTGAGCAAACGGCGGTTGCCCGCGTTGCCGACCTGCCCGGCGTGCTCGGCTCACTGCGCGGCAAGGTCGAGTTCGAGATGGGCGAAGAGGGTCGCGAGGAGGAGATCCTGGACCATCTGCTGCGGGTGGCGGTCGCGGCAACCTTCCGCGCCCATCTGGCCGGCCTCGACCTGAGCGGCTTCACCGAGCGCTTCACCGAAGGCGGCACTGTGGAGACCGGTCTGATGACGTCTGCGCACGAGCTGCTCGACCAGCTGGGCGCGGCGCCCGGTCTCGCACAGGTTCTTGCCGCGCTCGATGTTGACGAGGACAACGTGTCGCCCGGCCAGGTTGCCGCCGCCGTCGAGTTGACGCTCGAAGGCTTGTGGCTGACCCGCCGTCTCACCAAGGACACCATCGACGGCCGCAGCGTCTACGGCGGCTGAGTCAATGGCGGCTTCCGGGCGCTACCGGTACGGCTCCTGGCGAGGCGGCGACGATCCGCTGGCCGCACCTTTTGACGTCCGCGCAGCCGTGGACCGCATCGGTCACGATGTGCTCGGTGGCGCCAGCCTGCGCGACGCGCTGCGTTCGCTGCTGGACCGCGGACACGACGGCCGCCAGGGGCTCGACCAGCTGCGGCGCCGGGTAAGCCAGCGGCGGCGTGAGCTGCAGCGTCGCGGCGATCTCGCAGGCACCCTCGACCACGTGCGCCAGCTGCTCGACCAGGCGCTGGCCGCCGAGCGGGACGAGCTCGCCGGGCGGGAGGACGATCAAGCCCGGCTCGCTGAGATGCAGCTCGAGTCAGTGCTTGAGTCTGGCCTTGCCGACACTGCCACGGCGGTCAGCGAGTTGAGCGACTACGACTGGGCCAGCCCCGAGGGCCGGCAGACGTACGAGCAGATCCGCCAGCTGTTGCAGCGCGAGGTGCTCGACGCACAGTTCGCCGGGATGCGACAGGCGTTGCAGCCGGCAGGACAGTCGGGCGGTCAGCCAGGCGGCAGCGACCCCGCGGCCATGCAGCGGGTGCGTGACATGGTCGCGGACCTCAACCGGCTGCTGGCTGCGCACGCCAGCGGTGTGGACACCAGCGAGCAGTTCGACGAGTTCATGGCCCGGCATGGCGAGTTCTTCCCCGAGCAGCCACGAGACACCGACGACCTGATCGACCTGTTGGCACGCCAGCAGGCGGCCGCCGAGCGGCTGATG